>JANQSQ010000161.1 GCA_028283985.1 Rhodothermales bacterium
CGCTGATACGCGACAGACTCCGCTACGGCCTGCCCCACCCAGACCTGCTGCTGATCCGTGAGCTTGTTCCAGGTATGCGTGCCGATGAGCAGGACATCCGGTGGCGCGGCATGCTCGTCAAGGGTATAATAGCGTGCCTGTTCGTAATGCCTGGAGCCATAAAAGTTGGGGGGATTATTCTCCGCACCGTCTACAACACCTTGCTGAAGCGCCGTGTACAGCTCGCCATAGGCCATCGGCGTAGCATTCGCTCCGAGCATGTTGATGGTCTGGATCGAGAGGTTGCTGCGCATCACGCGAATCTTCAGCCCGCTCAGATCCTCAGGGGTTTCAACGGGTCGGTCATGGATGTAAAAGCTGCGAAAGCCGGCATCGTAATAACATAACCCGCGGATTCTGTACGGTTCGCCTTGCAGCAGGATATCCCGCCCGGTATCGCCTTCCAGGGTTTCCCAAAGATGCGCCTGATCCCGAAACAGATAAGGCAAACTGTAGACCCCCATCGCCGGTACGAAATTCTCAATCACGCTCGAGGCCACTTTGGCCATATCGAGGGTGCCGAGTTGCAGCAGCTCCACCGATTCGCGCTCGTTACCAAGCTGGCCGCTCGGATATATCTTCACCTGCATGGTCCCATTGGAAAGCTCCTGCAGGCGGTCTCCCATATAGGCCATTCCCTGGTGCACCGGGTGCGTCGCATCCAGGATATGCGCCAAACGTAACTCCATGACGTTTTGCTGCTCGCGGCAACCGATGCCGGACAGCAGAAAGAACCCCGCCACCCCGAGAATCTTCAGAAAATCCACGTATCCGGAATATGTGGTCTTCATCCAGCGGGCCATGTCGCGAAGGAGTGCTCCTTGTGCCGTTAATATCAAGGGGTACCCACGTCGAATCAGAGAGGAGATGTGATTATCGGCGTCTATGCGCTCTCAAGAAAACTCTCGCGAGCAGGCGTGAACACATCGATCAGGCATCCCTCTTCCAAAGCAAGGGCCCCGTGCTGAACTTCGGGTGGAATAAAAAAGCAGTCTCCTTTTTTGAGCACTTCTTTCTTTCCATCGATTCGGACCTCGAAAGAGCCGGATTCGACATAGGTAACCTGGCGATGCGGGTGATTATGCAGTACGCCCACCGCACCCTCTTCAAAACGCACCCGTACAAGCATGAGCCGGTCATCATACCCCAGAATCTGCCGGGTAATCCCTTCATCCGGGGATTCCCATGTGACATCGTCGCTTTTGATAAAAAGACGGTTTGCCGGGGTACTCGAATCCATCATGTAAAGAGGTTTCGTATGTGTATCAACGTAGTTAAAGGCTCATAAACGAAATCCAAAGAGGTCCGGTCAGATGAAATACAGCCCGCCATTGATCTCCACCGATTCGCCGTTGATATACGCAGAGGCATCGGAGGCCAGAAAGACGACTGCATTGGCCACATCCGCCGCCTCGCCTTCACGCCCCACGGCCGTCTTTGCGGCCACGGTTTTACGAACCGCATCGGGCGTAAACGTATCGTGAAACGTGGTATTGATCAGCCCCGGGGAAACACAATTGGCCCTGATTTTACGAGGACTCAATTCCTTGGCCAACCCCCGCGTCATGGTGAGTACGCCGCCTTTCGACGTGGCATAGGCTATCGACCCGCCGCCGCCGCCGTCCCGCGCAGCCAATGACGACAGGTTGACAATAGATCCCCCGTCAGGCATGTAGGGTAACGTCGCCTTCGTCACCAGAAAAACACTCTTCAGGTTCACCGCCATCACCTCGTCCCAGAACGCTTCATCCATCTCAAGCACTTTCTTCCGGGCAATCAAACCGCCTGCATTATTCACGAGAATATGAATAGGGTTGCCCAAGGCGTTTGCGGTCTCTGTGACAAGGCGCTCAGCATCAGCGGCTTGGGAAACATCGGCTTGAATGGCTACCGCCTGGCCACCTTGCTGCACGATCGTCGCAACGGTAGCCTCCGCTTCGTCCTTGCTGGACCGGTAATTGACCGCAACAGAAACTCCGCTTTCGGCAAGTTTGCATGCAATAGCCCTTCCGATATCGCGTCCCCCACCGGTTACAATGGCTACTTTGCCGTTCAGATCACCGTACATGAAACACCTCCCTCCTTATCCGCAAGACATCATAGCATCTACCCTTTTGGCGCATAATTACCTCCTGATATTGTTTGCAACGGAAACGACTGGGTGAAACAGAGGGTTGTCAATGTGTTATTCATCCGATGGCTCGGCGGATTCATCCATGAACTCCACCTTGAAGTTGCCCGTCCACACGTAGGTGTTTCCATCAAAAGAAACATTGTGCTCTGTCGTCTCGGACGGTGGCCCATTGTTCACCATCACGCGCCAGAAAAGACCATCCTGGCCTTCAATCTCGATGACACTGGCCTGGTCGTTATGTCCTATCACGCGTACCTCACCAATCCGGGGGCGAGCCTGTAGAGACCGTTCCCGGGCCTCATTGAAATATCCGTGCGGCTCGATGACGGAAGCGAACAGATGATCCTGGCCATGCTGCCGTATGATCAGCATGGGCTCGGTCCGCAGATTGAAGCTTGGGTCGTTGGCGCCTATGCGCCCTAAAAGCACCTCCGTGCCGGGCATCCCCGCCGAGATGATGGAGTAGTACCTATGACCGTCCAGCCAGGTAAAGCGGATGGTTTCGTCGGTTGCGGCGCGGGCAGTCTCCCAGATGTGCTGATACCCGGCATCTCCGCCGAGAGGCTGGAGCATCCCGGCATGTGTCTGGTAATCGAAACTGGACGTGATCGGTTGACCTGAGTAATGAAACGGATAATCGTACTGGTGCATCTCGTCGCTTTCCAACCGGAAAAGATCGACAACGACCGGGTACGGCAACCTGTCCTGCTTAATCAGCAGCATCGTACGCTGCATCCCGACCCCCTCGTAATGCGTGTCGGCGCGCGCGCTCATTACTTTCACCTGCGCTCCCTCGCCATCGAAAAAATGGCGCTGACCGGAAGTCGCCTCGGCGGCATCCTCGTCCCCAAGATTCTGCGTCAAGCCATCCACCGCTACCGTGTTATGTGCGACGGTCTGCATTGCATAGGAGTTGTTCTCGGGCAGGTAACGGCCTCCGAATTTAGGCTCGACATTGATCCACCGGCCAAAGCCATAGTCATTGATCACCTCACGCCCCTGATCAAAGAAGATGAAGTGCAACTTGTCAAAGTGGCCATGTCCGCCGCCGTGCACGCCATACTTCATCAGCAACATGGATTCATCCTGGCCCCCACCCATACGCAGAATGCCGAGTCCACCCTGTTCGCCGTCATGACCGTCGGTGAATTCGATCGATGGCCAGTTCATATCGGGAGGCGTATCCAAAGCGGCATAGTCACGGGCTACCTCCAGCCCCGAACCATTCAGGATCACCCGATTTTGAATCCGGGCAATGCCGAGCAAGCTTTCATCGGCGCCGTACTGGCCGTACGTCAATGCATTCGCGAGAATAACTTCCGGCGCCGCCACGTCCATAGTCCGGGAGGCATCGTTGATAGGGGGGAAAATGCCGTTGGGAAAAGCGGTCTGAACAGCCGAATAGTGAGCTTTGCGAAGAATCCGGTCACGGTAATCATAGATGCCTGCCTCGGGCTGCACGCGATGCACCGCCTCGGCAAAGTAAAAGAAGGGCATGAGCGCATAGCGGATATAATAAGGCCCTTCCATGTAATAGCCGTCGGGTGAAAAAAGCAGGTCGAGTTGCGCCAGAAAACCGCCCTCTCCGTCCAGTTCCGTACCATGCAACGCCTTGTCGACAAGCGTCTGGTCGCCCATCACGTACGCGATCATGCCGACGGCGGCTACGGCCCAGGTACCGTGGTTATGGATCCGGTTGAATTCCTCTTTATTACGTACGGAGAACCATTCCGCCATCGGGCGAAAGATGTGGGCCTCGAAGCGCGCGCGTTCCTCCTCGGAAAGCCATTCGTAGACGCAATCGTACGCGATACTGGTATGGACCAGCCAGACTTCTTCATTGAGTGTCTGGTGAAATATCTTACCGGGTTTTTGATTCCGTGCAAGCGGGTGCGGGCCGAGAGTGGGATACAAAACGGCGTATTCCTCCAGCATATCCCGCACGAACGCCGCGTACTTCTCTTCCCCGGTAATACTATAGAGCAGCCCGGCGTATCGCATCTCCCGGTAGTTCTGCTTGTGCCGCTCGTGCTCATAGCCGCCCGCTTCGCCCGGTAGCGGCGCCTCTATGGGCTGCGAAAAAGCCGCTTCCAGCGTCTCTTGGGCCAGTGCAACGGCATTGTCGAGCAATTCGTACTGGCCCAGCGCATCCCGTATTTCGGCGGCTTCTTCCTGGTTAATAAAGATACCTGCATGTTGCGCTGTGCCATGCTCGACGACGAACAAAAGGAACAGGCCAACGAGAAAAAATCGATGCATTGTGGAGCAAGAGTGGTCGTACTGAGAAAACAAAATCTGATTCGGAAAGGGCAGTGATATAGGATATTCTGATTAAGTCCGCGAAGTTCAGAGGCTGAGAGAGGTACGCCTGGCAAGGAGTGACGAAGCAATGTGGCAGGCTCCACATAATGAGGAACGACACGGCCGGCGTGCTTCTCGCAGCCTCCCGAAGGGCGCTTCACGCCCGCACTGCCACGAATCCGCAGTGTTTCCACTAATTCCGACGATGCAGTTATAATATCTTGTACGCACGAACGTGAAGCGCTGAGCGAAGCGGTTTTGATCAGAGTATCCTATAATACATCATACATATTAACAAAGCCAACCTTTAGGGGGGCAAGGGAAAGAAAAAGCGCTCAGCAGTTCGTCGCGGGCCGCTTCGTCCTCGTTCCCTGCAATTTCACGGCACGCGCGCGTCAATCTGGCGCCCCGACAGGCGCGAAGCCAGCCGGATATTGACGCCATTGCGGCCAACCACCTGGCCAATCTCATCGGCCTTGGCCACCACTTCTACTCGCGGCGGTTCTTCTCCCCCGGGAATTCTTGCGACAATAGGTTTCGCCGATGAAAAAACCTGCTCGAGCAAGCGATGAGGATCGCTGGAGTATCGTATCAAGAGGTGGTTCGGTTTGATTGGACAGATTTCGGCGGAATTTTCATATTTTTCTATCCGCTTCATCCAAGCACATTGTAGTGACTGCACACCCAGAAATTACCAACTCCCGGGATAGACTTAGAGAATAT
>JANQSQ010000174.1 GCA_028283985.1 Rhodothermales bacterium
GGTAGAACCCGTCAGGGTCCGTACTGTCGCCCAGGTACAGGTCCGGCAGGACCACCTGAACATCGGCCAGCGGGGCATCCGTATCCGCGGCGCGCACGGTTCCTTCAAGCACGCCTTGCGCCCACACCGGCACGGGCAGCAAAAACAACAGGGCGGCAACGGTTTGCCAGAAGCCGTATCTCACGGTCGAATTCTTTTTATGGGATGAAATGACGTATTCGGGTTGGGGCCTGGTTCACGAGGCGTTCCCTGCGCCAAAATGTTCGTACCCCCCTTGCTCCAGCGGCAATAGCTCGCCATTCGGCATCCGCACCACCACGTCGGTTCCGGTCGTGCACCGGCCGATCACGTGACATGTTTCGGAATCCATAAGGCCCACCTCCTCGCGAGACGCAGCAAAAAGCAATTCGTAATCTTCTCCGCCAAAGAGCGCAAACACCCCGACATCCTCTCCCAATTCCTCGGCTACGGCATACGTTTCCGGGGCGATGGTCAGGGCGTCGAGATGCAACTCGGCGCCGCATCCGCTCGCGCGGCAGATATGCCGCAGATCCGATCCGATGCCGTCCGAAAGGTCGATGAGCGCGTTCGGCCTGACGCCGCGCGCCGCCCAGTCCCGAACCACATCGAGTCTGGCGCGCGGCACAAGCTGCCGCTGAATTACATACCGGTATTTGTCGATATCCGGCGTAAAATCCTCCCCTTTTTCCTGAAGTTGCCGGCGCTGTTCCAGCAGAATCCGGAGACCGGCGTAGGCGCCTCCCAGTTCGCCCGTCGTACATAGCAAATCTCCCGGAACGGCGCCCCGGCGATGCACGATGCGGGATGCTGCGGCCTCGCCGACGATCGTCACGGAAACGGTCAAACGGGCGGCTGCCGTCGTATCGCCGCCTGCAACCTGCACGCCGTAGAGATCGCATGCCTTCCGCACGCCCTGGTAAAACTCCTCGATCTGCTCGACGAAAACGTTTTCCGGAAGACCGAACCCGATCGCCGCGTACCGCGGCTCGGCGTTCATGGCCGCAATGTCGCTCACATTGACGGCGATCGCTTTCGAGCCCAGGTATTCCATGGGCATGACGAGGCGGTCGAAATGGACGCCCTCGACCAGCATATCGGTGGTAATGACATGCACGCGGTCTCCTTCGATGCGATACACGGCCGCATCGTCCGAAATGCCGGTAAGCAACTCCTCGCCGGAGGCTTCTCCGAGGATCCGGCGC
>JANQSQ010000191.1 GCA_028283985.1 Rhodothermales bacterium
TGCTGAGCGGCGCCCTGCAAGACCCGGAAGTCAACCGCGGATTCGTGCAGAAAATTCTGCACCATGCGTTCCGGTTGAATGCGCTCGCCCAGGACCTTGGAGAAATTTCACGCCTTGAAACCGGAGCGTTCCAACTGGACCGCGAGCCGTTTTTCGCGGGACAGATTTTTGACGAGGTCAGGGAATCGCTCGAACACGCGGCCCGGAAAAAGAACATTCGCTTGCGCAGCGATATCCATCCCGGGGCGGAATGGGTGGACGCAGACCGCGATCAGCTCCGGCAGGTGCTCGTCAATCTGGTCGATAATGCCATCAAGTACAACAACAACGGCGGATATGTACAACTCGCTGCCCGCCGGTCGGAGGAGTTTGTGCGCGTATCCGTGGAAGACAACGGCATCGGTATGCTTCAGGAAGATGTGCCCCGGGTGACGGAGCGCTTCTTCCGCGTGGACAAGAGTCGGTCGCGCGCGCAGGGGGGAACCGGTCTGGGTTTGTCCATTGTCAAGCATATCCTCGGGGCGCATGGAGCCGCGCTCGACATAGAGAGCACCCCCGGTTCCGGCTCGACGTTTTCGTTTTTACTCCCTGCCGTCGAGCGGCCGGTTTTCACCGAAGCCTTTTAGTTTTCCCGGCGTTGGCGCCTTCCGGGTTCTCTCGCGTTACCGGTTTCCCGAATAGCGACATAAAGACAATTTCCGCATGCTGCGCAAGGCCTACGAACTTACCCGTCCGCAAAAGCTGTTCGTCTTTTGCGCCGCTGTGTTCCTCACGGCCCTCGTGGTGGCCGAAGCGACGGCGGGCAAATTCTTCACGGCATTCGATCTGCCCCGGGGCATTGTCATTTTCGGGGTTACGTTCAATGAAGTGATTATGACCGCCGGGGTGATCGCCTTTCCCGTCACGTTCATCGTGACGGACCTGATCAACGAGTACTACGGCAAGAAGGGCATTCGCTTCGTGACTTTCGTGGGCATGGTCATGATCGGCTTCGAGTTTGCGTTGCTGCAGGTGGCTATGGCCGTGCCGACAGCTCCTTCTTCGCCTATCTCCGACGAGGCGTTCACGACCGTTTTCGGCACGACGGGCCGGATTATTTTCGGCAGCATGACCGCCTATCTGGTAGGACAGCTCGTAGATATCCATCTCTTCCACAGGCTGCGCAAACTTACCGCCGGGCGCATGTTGTGGCTGCGCGCCACCGGCTCCACGTTCGGCTCCCAGTTCATCGACACCTTTGTGGTGCTGGGCGTGGCTTTCTGGGGGCAACTCAGAATTCAGGACATTCTGGCGATTACGCTGTTCAATTACGCCTACAAGTTTATCATTGCCGTGGTGATTACGCCGATCATTTATCTGGCGCACTGGGGCATGGACCGGTATCTGGCCCATGACGGCAAAAACACATCTTCGGGGGCCGCCGCTGCCGCGATAGCCGGGCAGCATGAATAAAGGAGGCGATCCGGGCCGGATCGCAGAGCGCCGCTGCATAGTGGTAACAGACCCTAGTTGACTTCCGCCACTTCGTTGAACGTGCGGTTCACGAACGAGAGCCACCCGTGCGGGTCGTTTCCTTTTTTGACGACGTCGAAGAACGCTTCCTGCAATTCTTCGGTGACAGGTCCCCGCCGTCCGCTCCCGATCCGGTGTTTATCGACCGTGCGTATCGGCGTCACCTCGGCTGCCGTACCCGTAAAGAAGAGCTCGTCGGCGATGTAGAGCGCCTCCCGGGGGATGCGCGTTTCCACGATCTCGTACCCGCGCTCTTCGGCTATTGTTATGACCGTGTCGCGCGTAATGCCCGGAAGGATGGACAGCGCCAGGGGGGTCGTAAGGATTTTTCCGTCGCGAACCAGAAACAGATTCTCGCCGCTGCCTTCTCCCACATGCCCGTCGTAGGAAAGCATGATGCCTTCCACGTACCCGTTCAGCACCGCATCCATTTTTGCGAGCGAGGCGTTCAGGTAATTGCCCCCGGCTTTTGCAAGCGCCGGAAAAGTGTTCGGCGCCATGCGGTTCCAGGAAGACACATGGACGTCCACCCCTTCGCTGAGCGCCTCGGGACCGAGGTATTTTCCCCATTCCCACACGGCGATAACCGTTTCGACCGGATTGTTCAGCGGATTGACGCCCATCGGCCCTTCTCCGCGGAAGGACAACGGCCGGATGTAACATTCCCTCATGCCGCTCTCGCGCACCGTCTCGAGCGCCGCTTCCACCAACTCGTCGATGGAGTACGGAATGTCCATCCGGTGAATCCGCGCGGATTCGACCATCCGCCGCATATGCTCCCGCAGCCGGAAAACACCCGGACCGGCGTCCGTGTCGTAGCAGCGAATGCCTTCGAACACGGAGGATCCGTAATGCAGGGCATGGGTCAGCACATGCACTTTGGCTTCCTCGTGCGGCACGAACTTGCCGTTGAACCAGATAGGGTGCAAAGTCATGGGGTACGCAAACAGAAAGGATGGGAGGACAAGCTCCCTGAAAAGTTTTTCGACGCCGGGCGCGCCATGCAAAGGATTTGCAAAAAATGCGAACCGGCAGGGTACTCTGCAACGAGAGAACGGTTCAAAGGTTCTTTTCGAATCCGTCGCGTTTTTTAAGAAACCTCTGATTAAATCGACAAAGTTCAGGGGTTGCTTAAGCAATGATTGGATATTGGAGCGCGCAACAAGACCATCCAACGCCGAACCGCAAAATCGCAATCGAGAAGAGGGACCTTGGGGTGCGTATTCGAACAAAACATAGGGCCCGGGATATCCTGCAAACTCGCGGCCAACCGCACGTTTATGTTTTGAGAGAAGGCGCGTCCCAAGGTCCTCGCCCATGC
>JANQSQ010000241.1 GCA_028283985.1 Rhodothermales bacterium
CCGCCGCCTTCGCCGGTGACCGCATATCCGCCGGAATACACCTGCGCCGATCCGGAAAAGCGGTCGCTGCGCCCCTCCTTCGTGACGACATTCACGACGCCGGACATGGCGTTGCCGTACTCGGCGTTGAACGTGCCGGAGATGACCTGTAATTCCTCGATCCCGTCGTTTTCGAGCTGGATCACGGACGAGCCGTCGTAGCTATCGCTGACCGGCACGCCATCCACCATGAAAACCACCTCGCTGCTGCGGCCTCCCCGGAAATGAATGCCGTCCCGCGTGGTGACCCCGGCCTGCACGTCGAGCACCTGGGAAAGCTCGGTCACGGGCAGTTTGTCGATGGTTTCGGCGGTGACGCGGGCCTCGGAACTGGTGAGGTCCTTGCGAACGGCCTCGGCCTGGGCGGTAACGATGATCTCTTCGCCTTCGATCACCTCTTCCGCCATCCGGAAATCGACCGTCGTGGTCAGGTCCACATTCACCTGCACGCCTTCGACGCGCTGGCGGGAGAACCCGATGAACGAGGCCACCACATCGTATACGCCGGGACGCACGCCGATAATGACGTACGCGCCGTCGATACCGGTGGCGGTGCCTTGCGTGGCGCCCTCTATGACCACGTTGACGCCGGGCAGGGGGTCGCCGGTGGCGCTATCCGTCACCGTACCCACGATCTTGCCGCTCTGCGCACTGGCGGAGCCCGCAGCGAACAAGAACAAGAGAACCGGGATCAGGCGTCGAAACATGATCTGCAAGAGAAGCAGGCTGTAGACGAATGGGCGTAGAGAAACGAACAGGTGTTTGAAAACGGATTAGCGCGCGGAGGCGCCGGAATGCAATATGGGGGGATCGAAGCAGGGAGTACAATCGAGTCAGCGAGCGTCGCTTAAGATAGGCAATTCGGATACAATTTGGGGATACATCCTGACATTGTATCGTTCGCGAAGATCGCGCGCATGTTCCCGAAGCGCCTCGTCCATCATGGTTTCGTGGAGACGGGCCTGAATGACGCCCGGCGGCGTGGAGGGTTCGTCATACGCCTCGTACCAGGCGCGGATGGAATCTTCCGGCACGGACACGCCGCGGGAAAGGCGGTCCCAGGCCTGTTCGAAGGCCCAGTCTTCCATGGCGCGGTCCAGGGCCCGGGCGAACTCGGGAGTGCGATCGACGCGGGCAAGGCGGGCGGCTTCAAGCAATGCCTCCTGCACGATCAGCCCGTCGATGAAGCGCCGGAGTTCCTCGGCGGTACGGACCCGGACGCGCTGCCTCGGGTCGGTAAACCGGGCGTGGTCCCGGAATTCGGAGACGGTCCAGGTCCGGCGGGCGTCGGATTGTCTGTCCTCGGGCGATGCGAACGTTACAAGCGAGGCGCCCAGCCAGGCAGGCTCCCCGCCTTCCGATGACGCATCTTCCGGCATATCCGCCTCTCCGGCAGCCTGCGCCAGCAGGCGTTCGAACGCCGGAGCGTGGTACGACACGGAAGCCTCTTCGCGGAGGCGCATGGAGAGCGCGGTGCGGGCCCGGCGCCGTTTTCGGTCGAGGACATACCATTCCATCTTGTTCTTTTGCGCCGCAAATTCGGTCTCGGTCAGGATGGGCTTCGTGAAGCGATCCTCGACCTGTACGATCGAATACCCCTGAGCCGTGCGGACAGGCCGGCTGAAATCGCCGGGCGCAATGGTGAACGCGACCTCCTCGAAAGCAGGGTCCATTTCGTCGAAACCGAAGGAGCCGAGACGCCCGCCGCGGCGGGCCAGCGCCGTGTCGGCGAACACTTCTTCCGCCAGTGCTTCAAACGAGGCGCCGCGCCGGAGCCGTCCGTACAGCGTATCGGCAGCCTCTTGAGTGGGGGCATACAGGTGACGAGCCGTTACGGTCGTGTTGACCCGGACGAACATGTCCCGGAGATCCTGCTCCGATACCGTAATCGTGTCGTACACCGCGCGATGCATCCAGGCGTCTATGAGCAGCCTGCGGCGCGTGCGCTCCTCCGCGAACAGGTAGAACGCATCTTCCGCGACGCCGCTTTCGAGCGCATCGTGCGCCATGAGTTTCATGGTGACCAGTCGCTCCAGGTACGCGGCGCGGCGGCCCGCCTCGTCCGGCAGTCCGCTGGCGAGCAGGAAATCCACGTAGCGCGTCCGGTATTCCTCGGCTCCGATCGGTTTGCCCGCCACGACCGCGACGGGCTCGCTTTCCGGCGTCCGGCCGCAGGCGGACAGCAGGATCGCAGCGAAAACCGATATATATAAGGGTACTCTGATCAAGGCCGCTTCGCTCAGCGCTTCACGTTCGTGCCTAAAAGATATTATTATTGCATCGTTGAAATCAGCGGGAAACCCTGCGGATTCGGGGCGTCGCGGGCATGAAAGCGTCCATGCAGATGGCGCCATATCTGTGCAGTTTTTGCGGGATTTTTGTACAGTCTTTGCACACTGCCCCGGATTGGATGGCCGGGGAGGCAAAATATACGAGAATACGTAGCGAAAAACGGGATGCGATGCCCGAACCGGCGTATTATTGAGGAACCTCTTATCAGATCCGCAAAATCGCAACCGGGAAAAGGGACCTTGGGACGCGCATTCGAACAAAACATAGGGCCCGGGATATCCTGCAAACCCGCGGCCAACCGCACGTTTATGTTTTGAGAGAAGGCGCGTCCCAAGGCCCTCGCCCATGTGGATTTATCAGAGGTTCCTTAAGCCTTCCGCTCCCGATTCTCCCTGAAACCAATGAGACGCTTTAGGGCCTGTATTTTTCCGATCCTGATCGTGCTGTGTCTGGCGGCTCCGGGCAACGCGCTGTATGCACAAGAGGCTCCGGACCGCCCCCCGAATATCGTGCTCGTGATCGGGGACGATCACGGATATCCCTACTTCGGATTCACCGGATCGGAACACGTACGCACCCCGAACCTGGACCTGCTGGCGCACGAAGGCACCGTGTTTTCGTTTGCTCACGCGACAGCGAACTATTGCCGCCCTTCGCTGCAAACGCTGGTTACGGGTCTGTATCCTTCGCAGTACCGGCGGATTGCCGATCGCCATCATGCCGAGGCGGTGCGGGACGATCCCGACTGGGAGGCGGCTTCCGGGGAGGCGCGCCGGAAGCGGGACGCGGTCTTTATGTCGGAGGTCATGCGACGGTTCGCCACGCTGCCCGCACTGCTCGCCGAAAACGGATACGCAAGTTTTCAGGCAGGAAAATGGTGGGAAGGATCGTATGAAAACGGGGGGTTCACGGAAGGAATGTCGCAGCAATGGGATATGGAGGCCTGGGGCAAACCCGGATGGTTCCAGCTGCTGATGGGGGGCGACGGGCTGGCGATCGGGAGAGATACCATGCAGCCGGTGTTCGATTTCATCGACCGACACGCGGACCGGCCTTTCTTTATCTGGTACGGCCCCTCCCTGCCGCATACGCCGCTGGACGCTCCTTTTTCGCACTACAAGTACTATGCAAACACGGCCCTGTCCGAATCGGCGAAGCAATACTACGCCAACTGCACCTGGTTCGACGCCGGCGTAGGCGAATTGCTGGACCATATAGAGGCCCGGGGCTTGCGGGAAAACACCCTGATCGCGTATGTCAACGACAACGGCTGGGAGCAACCCCCCTTCGAGGAGTATGTGGGCGACCGTATCCTGTACTCCAATGGCGGTCCGAAGGGGAAACTGTCGCTGCATGATCTGGCCTTCCGGACGCCGGTCATTTTTCACTGGCCCGGCGCCATCGAACCCGGTATTTTCGGAGAGGACCTGGTCAGTACGGTGGATATCGCGCCCACGCTCCTCGATTACGCGGGCGCGGCCGTCCCGGACGATCTCAAGACCCTGTGGCCGGGGCAATCGCTGCGCCCTGTCATAGAAGGCGCCGGAAGCGTCGACCGCGACATGCTGGTGGGACACGCCACCCAGCAACGCAGCGAGGACGATGTGATGGGGCAGTCCGCCGATCATTATTATGTACGTACGCCGAGATGGCATTTTATATGGGACGCGCGCGAAGGAAATACCAACCCCGCCGCCATGCAACTGTATGACATGGAGCGCGACCCGGACGGATCCGAAAACGTCGTAAGCGGCCACCCCGATCTGGCGTCCCGGTTTCTGGAAGCCATCACGGCCTGGAAAGAAGACATCGTTTCGAGCACCGAATGAAAAGCATCGTTATGAAACACCACGCAACGCCCTGCGGCGCCACGGAAACCCGCGCCCTGACCGTCCTTATCGCGGTATTGCTTGCCATCACCGGACTGTCGTGCCAGGCGGAAGCCGGCGGAAACAGCGCGGACGAATCCGTGACGGCGTCCGACGACCTGGCCAGCGTGCCGGAATGGAGCCGCGAGGCGATCTGGTATCAGATTTTTATGGAACGATTCCGCAACGGCGACCCGTCCAACGACCCCGTCTTCGAGAGTACCGAAGGGGCATATCCCAACAGACCGTTCGAAGGATGGAGTCCCACCCCGTGGACCCATGACTGGTACGAACAAGAAGACTGGGCTGCGGCTTCCGGCGAGGAGTTCTACCGGACCGTGCAGGCAAGGCGGTACGGAGGCGACCTGCAAGGCGTGCTGGACCGGCTCGATTATCTGGAGGAACTGGGCGTGACGGCGCTGTACATCAATCCGATCAACGATGCGCCGTCGCTGCACAAGTACGACGCCCGGCACTACCGGCATATCGACCGGCATTTCGGGCCGGACCCTGAAGGGGACGCTGCGATCATGGCGGAGGAAAACCCGGTCGATCCCGACACCTGGCAATGGACGTCAGCGGATCTGCTTTTTCTGGAGCTCGTCGACGCCTTGCATGAGCGGGGCATACGCATCATCCTCGACTACTCGTGGAATCACACGGGGATTACGTTCTGGGCCTGGAAAGATATTCTGGAGAACCAGGCTGCCTCGCCCTACGCGGACTGGTATGAAATCGTGCAGTTCGACGACCCCGACACCGAGGAAAACGAATTCGAATACCAGGGCTGGCTGGGCGTCTCCACGCTCCCCAACCTGAAAAAGGTCGGGGTGGACGAGAACGGATTCGACGAGGGCAACCTGCATCCCGCCGTGAAACAGCATGTGTATCACGTGACGCGGCGCTGGATGGACCCCAACGGGGACGGCGACCCGAGCGACGGCGTAGACGGGTTCC
>JANQSQ010000251.1 GCA_028283985.1 Rhodothermales bacterium
GGATGACTGGATGCTCGACATCGACGAGAAAGGGCATCTGTCCGAAGATCAGATGGTCCGGCAGATGTGGATGGGCGAGGAGCAGCCCGTTACGGCCACGCCGCTCATCCTGAGACGAAACGATACCGACAGGGAGTTGGAGGCGGAGCAGGAGGGCCCGGTCGAGATTGTCATGGAGGCCGGCACGGACGGTGCGTCCATTGCCTGGACCACCGACGAGGGCGAGGAAGTGCACTGGAAGCTCTATGCCCGTCCGATTCTCCTCGAACCGGGAACGACCACCACGATCCGGGCCAAAGCGATCCGCTACGGCTACGCCGAAAGCTCCGAAACCATGGCCACGATTACCGTGAACCCATAGCGCACGGTACGGCCTGCAGGGTTATGCCCGTATGTGCAGCCGAGCCGGCATCCTTACTCTCAGACCGTGGGTTCCCAGCCGGGTTCGTAGTCCCGCGCCCATAGTTCCATGGCCTCGGGATTGCCGGTAATATGTCCGTTGCCCGGATCGCAGTGCAGCGTTTGGCCGACTTTCTGCGCAATGTTCGCAAGGTGACATAACAGGACGCTCTTGTGTCCTTCGTCGATGGAGGAATGCAGCGGACGCCCATCGCGAATGGCTTCGAGAAAGTTGGCTATGTGCCGGTCTGTCTGACCTCCGCCGCCGGTCGTGTCCATGGTGGACTCCATCTCTTTTTCCTTGACCTCCTTCACGACGGCATTTTCTTCGTCGTAGATCACGTACCCGTTCCTGTCCAGCAATATCGTTCCTTCGGTGCCGTGCACCAACGTGCCCCGCCCCCGGTCGAGCACAGGAAAGCCGTTGCAACTTCTTCCTTCCCAGGTGATCGTTTTCTCCTCCTCGAAATCGTACGACACGTCCTGCGTATCGTAAAACTCCCAGTCGTCGTCGAAGTGGTACCGCCCGCCGCTCGAATTGACGCGCACAGGGAAATCCACGCCCAGCGCCCACCGGGCCACGTCGATTTCATGCGTGCCGTTGTTGCATACCTCGCCGGTGCCCCAGTGCCAGAACCAGTGCCAGTTGTAATGCACCACATTGTCGCGGTACGGCGTACGCGGCGCCGGGCCCTGCCACAATTCGTAATCCAGCCAGCGGGGAATCGACGCAACCTTGCCGCGCCCGATAGACCCGCGCGTATTGGCATACCAGGCGCGTGCAAAGTACGGCCGCCCTATCCCGCCATCATGGATTATTTGAATCGCCTCAATGGTTGCCGGACCGGAGCGCTGCTGTGTCCCCATCTGCACGAGCCCGCCGTAGCGCTCTTGCGCGGCGACGAGCAGTTCCCCTTCCCGCGGGTTGTGCCCGCACGGCTTCTCGACGTATACATGCTTGCCGGCCTGCAAAGCGAGGATCGTGGCGGGGGCATGCCAATGATCGGGCGCGGCAATGACGAGCACATCCACATCCGGATCTTCCAGGGCGCGCCGGAAATCAGGCATTTCCTCCACCATTCCGTTTTGCATCCTTTCCACATCTCTCGATACTTTTCTGGCTGCGCGCGCATCTACGTCGCAAATGTATCGTACGCTGGTATTGTCCTGCCGTACGAAGGAGCTTGCCAGGCCGCCGCCCCGGCTGTTCACGCCCATTACGGCGACCCGGATCGCATCGCTGGGCGCGCCGGACGCAAACGCGCGAATGGTCGCCGGCGCCAGACCGAGAGCGGCGCTTCCCAGCGCCGACGTCCTGATGAAATTTCGTCTGTTCATCGAACCGTTCATAAGCGGTACCCGAAAATGTTTTGCCAAAAATGGGGGAGCGAAGATAGCAAATTAAAACATTACGGACAGCCGTGCCGTACAGGATGGCGCGCCCGAGGTTGCAATAACGCCGGGGACGTATCTTTTTGCTTCCAATCACGTATACGTTTGAAGTGTTTGTATGCACATCGTTCGTTTTGGCGGTTTGGAAGCCCGCTGTTTTTCCACGTCTGACCCTGCATCGTTCTCGTGGTCAAAAAACTGAATTTCCTGCTGTACGAGCTTCTCGAAGCGCTCCGGACCGCTTTACGCGCCATCGCTTCGCACAAAATGCGGTCGGCCCTGACGATGGTCGGCATTGTGATCGGGATCACCTCGGTGACTTCGATGGTCACCGTCATCAACGGCATCGAGCAGTTTTTCGAGAACGCCCTTTCCGAGTTGGGAACGGATGTGGTGTACATCGAAAAATGGCCATGGACAGGCGGTCCGAACACCAAATGGTGGGAATACATGAATCGGCCGCAGATCCAGCCGGAGCTTGCGGAGGTTATTTCGGAGCGCGCCCGGCT
>JANQSQ010000255.1 GCA_028283985.1 Rhodothermales bacterium
GAACGGTTTTCTTGGCTACTTCCTCAAGAGCGGGCCACTTGCGGAGAGAGGCATCTCTAAAATTGGTACCGAAGAATTTCTTCAGGCTATTGAGGTCGGCGAGGAACCAGGTTTTCATACATTGAACCATGAGGAAGGCCTGATCGTCACGGGCGCCGGTTGGTTTGTCCCATTTGTCATTGTCATCGGATCGTTTCTTGAGGTGCTGCCACACGGTATGCCCCTTGGCGACAGGCTCTTCGCTATCTAACAGTAATAATGGCAGAATGTCAGGAAGGGCCTGAGCGACAGCGGTTTGAAACTTGTCGAAGGTCTGCTTGCCCCCTCCGCCCCAAACAACGCTAGGCATTCGGCCACAGACAGTTCTGCCGCTTCAAAGAACCGCTTCCAGCCCTGCCTGAAAATTTTTGCCTGGAAATCGGTGTCACCGCCGCCTTCAATGTATATCCGTACTTTCACCAGCGGTTTCCTCCAATCTCGCCACTACTCCACAGTTCGCCGAGCGAGTACTTGTCGAGCCATACTTTCATCCTGTCCGGGTCGAGGCGCTCAAATCGCGATTCGCCGTTTTCCTTTTCGCAGACAACAATGCTGGACGTGTGGTTGCTCAGAGCATCCACCAGCATTCGCGAATGGGTTGTAACTACCAACTGCATACGACTGGACGCCTGCACCATAATCTCCGCAATGTGCGGTATTACGTCGGGATGCAAGCCCAATTCAGGCTCCTCGATGGCAACGAGCGGCGGCGGTTCCGGATCCAACAGGATCGCGAGCAGATACAGGTATCGCAATGTGCCGTCCGAAAGGCGGGTTGCCGGGATTTCGCGATCGCCGCCGCCGCTTTCATCCAAGGCAAGCGAGACCTCTCCACCCTGCACGATTATGCGGAAGCCCTCGATTTCGCCGAATAGTTCACTTAGGGAAGCAACCAATTCGCGCCTGACGTGCCCGGGCAATCTCGACAAAACCAGCGCCAGATTCATGCCGCCATCACTCAGCGTGTCGCTGTGGATGTGAGCGCTCTGTGACAGGCGCACTTCGGAATCTGGCCCGAAAGTCCAGCTTCGATATAGGCCAATGCGCCCATATTGCTCCTGCAACCAATGCAGCACCGGGTATCTCTCCGGATCCCGCATCTGCGAGAGAACCGATTCTTCCGGCTTCACATTTTCTCGACGCAGCTTGCGCTCCTCATCGGAGTGGTCCTTCAACACCGGGTGTCCATCCTGAAAACGATAAAAGAAATAGACATTCTTCTTTCCAGGGTGGGGGGGTTCGTTTTCGATTCGCTCGTCAGTCACCTCAAAGCGATCGCCGTTCTCTGTGATTTCAAGGACATGGCGAATCCCCATGCTATGACGAGGAGGCGAAGAGACGACAGTATCAATGGTGGCGGTGCCCGGAGACGCATCTCCTTTCCAAAGCCATTCCCGCATGCCGCCCATTTTTTTGACTGGCGCAGGTAATTTGGTTGGCGAGGCATGGAGAAGTGCAAATACCTCCAGCAAGTTGGATTTACCGGAGCCGTTGGGACCGATCAGAACGTTCAAGGATTCAAGCGGCAGATCAATACCGTTTGGACCGAACGACAATAAGCCGGATACCTTCAGATGATGGACGAGCATCGGGGTTTCTCGAGCGGGTGCGGTAAGCACGCTCCGAAAGGTGGTTTGATTGGACATGTTTCCGCGGAGTTTAAGGTGCAGCATTGCAACCTTGTTCCGACAGAATCAGTCCGATGAGATTCCATGGCAAGGCGTACGTGCGGGCGAGGTGATAAGGACGGTGCTTCCGAGAAGAAACCTGCACCGCTGATACTACACCGAATCGTCCGGCGCAGCGCCCGGTTTCCGGCTTCCCCGTTACGATGCCGGATGCGCATTCTCGAAAAGACGCCCTTCTATTCTCCCCAACCGGGAGTTTATATCCTTAAATGTCCTTGTGCAGGTCTCTCATGCTGTTAAGCACGAAAGCCGGCATGACCGGTGCGGACAGGGAAAACAGGCCGAACGCTACCGTGACGATGTGGGGCGCATCCACGGATACAACTCATCAGGATTTGCGAGGGAACGGATAAAACGTAACCTCAGGGCACAGTCGCCGATTATGCCGGATCGCGCTCTTCGTTACGGCTATTTTGCCGTGCGGTGCGCCCGAAGCGCCCCGATTCGCCAACCGTACGTCCAGGAAATCTTTTCATATGCACCCAACTTTTTTGAATTTCTTGAAAAACATGCAAATTTTGCGTAAATACCGTATCGTAATATCGCATTTATGTGTAGTGCATAGGTGTTTTCCCCCTTCCATAATTCCTTAATGGGTCATCTTATGATTTACCCGAAGAAGTATCGCGCAAGAGGCGTTCTCAACCGTTTTCACCATGCTTCGCCACCGCACATCGCCCGCCTTGCGGGGGGCGTCGTCCCGGTCCTGCTCCTGCTTGCCTGTGGCATGGTTACGCATAATGCGCTGGGGCAGAATCAGGGAGTGGATGCTGTGCCCCTTGGAGACAGTTTCGTCTTCTTTGTGGACAGCATAAACCCCGACCTGCTCAAAGTCGGCAGCACCCCAACCAACCTGCAAGGCGCGGAGGTGATCAACGATCCGAAAAACGCCGACAACCGGGTGATAAGATTTGACAACAGTTGGAATGACGCGGATAATCATCAGTATACGAGGTTCTTTTTCGCGGATGGGAACAGTGAGGGCGCTCCCCGCGACATGACGGCCAACCGGAACGCCGGGAATGTGCTCCACTTTCGCATCCTGGTGGATCCGGCCAACCCGAAAAACGGCACAAGCGCCGACATAGGGGTCAGGTACCGCCTCTCGGTCCAGTTCGAGGATTACGGGCCGGAAGACGGAGGCACGACAGCCCATAATAATCCCTTCCGCCTGCGCTGGGCCATACCGGACAACATGATTGACGGGGAATGGCACGACGTGTCGCTGACGCTTCCGCCCGCGACCTGGGCCGGCCTCGAAGCCGCCAAGGCCTCCGGCGGCGC
>JANQSQ010000266.1 GCA_028283985.1 Rhodothermales bacterium
GCGCCGCCGACAGGGAAAGACTGTCCTTGCCGGCTACCCGGTAGGCTCCCTCGCTCTCGCTGCGCGAAACCGCTAACCCGTGCAACCAGCCGGAGAAGCTGTTATCGACGCCGATCGTTCCCGACATAACGTCTCCGGTAATATCGGCGCCCGCCTCGCTGCCGCCGAACCGGGAGAAGGCGCCCTGACCCCATATCCCGAAGGAGTTTCCCAAAGACGTCTGTCTCGCATACCGGAAAGCGCTCCGCGCCAGCGCATCGCGAAACGTCAGGTTCCTGAAACGACTTGCCGCCGCGTGAAGGCCGGAGGACATCCCGTACGAATTGCCCGAACGTCCGCTACGATCACGGCTGGCGTCGTAGCCATCGCCGCCGTAACCACCCATCAAGGGCATCGTATAATCTTGCGAAGCGCTCCAGATAGCCGAAGCGCCGGAGAAAGCGGGCAAAGCTCTGCCCGGCCGCGCAGGCAAATCCCCGAAGACGATGCGCTGGCCCGCAACGGACGCCTCGATGCCGGAGACGCCGCGACCGACCCGCTCCATACGGCGCTCCACCGAAGAAAGAAGGTGGTCGGCGCCCGCGCGGCTGGATCGGGCAAGCCAGGCCGATACGTCGACGCCGCCGTATTCGTCCGTTACCTCGATCGTTACATCGGCAATGGTCACTCCGCTGTAATCCCCGCCGCTCGCACTGTGGTTCAGCAGCGCCGCATCGTCGTCTACATCGTTGTCCACAGCTGCCGACACAGTCACCTCCTGCGCTGCATTCCAGTTGTCCGGACCGAACGCGAGCGAGGTCTTGTCCACCGTAATGTCCGGATCCGAACCCGAAGCGAAAGTGAGCGAGATCGTCACGTTGGCAGAGGGCTTCGTATCGAGCGCCACGGTATACATCGCGCTGCCTCCTTCAGAAACCGTGAGCGTCGTCGGCGTCACCGTAACGCCCGGCGTATCGTTATCCAATTCGGTCGCCGTAATCGAAGAGATCGTAACGTCCGCATAGCCCCCGCCCGACGCCGCATGCTCTATCGTTGCCGCGCCGTCTACGGCGTCGTCGTCTTCCGCCGCCGATACGGTTATCTCTTGCGCCGTATTCCAGTTCTCCGTAGTGAACGTAAGGGAGGTCTTGTCCGCCGTAATGTCCGGATCCGAACCCGAAGCGAAAGACACCGTGATCGTTACGTCCTCCGAAGGCTGCGTATCGAGCGCCACGGCGTACTTCACATTCGAGCCTTCCGGAACCGTGAGCGTCGTTGACGTCACCGTTACGCTCGCTGCGCATACTCTATCGGTATCCCGAAAGTCAATGCTTGCTAACCATGCCCGGAAATCGCTGTCCGCAGGTGTAGTAATACAGGTTTCTGATATATTCAGGTAATTAATCGGCAGAAGATTTAAACCCCCAGGAAGCTCTCCGGTCAACTCTGTATTGTGACCCAAATCCAGCACCTCAAGGCTGGTCAGATTCGCTATTTCGGCCGGTATGGGGCCGGTTAGAGAGTTACTGCCGAGATATAACCGCTCAAGGTTGGCCAGATTTCCTATTTCGGCCGGTATGGGGCCGCTTAAGGGGTTATTATCGCTGAGCGATAACTCCTCAAGATTGGTCAAATCCCCTATTTCGGCCGGTATGGCGCCGCTTAAGGAGTTATTGTGGAGGTTTAACCCGGTGACTGTGCCGTTTCGAACCGTGACTCCGTACCAGGTCCCGACCGGTTCCTCGGTTTTCCAGTTGGTATTGTCCGTCCAGTTATCGCCGTCGGTCGCATCGTAGATCGCTACCAGCGCCGCCCTCTCCGCGTCCGTCACCGCATCGTTGTCGTTATCTGCCTCGGTCGCCGTTACCGAAGAGACCGTCACGCCATCGTAGCCTCCACCCGACGCCGCATGTTCTATCGTCGCCGCGCCGTTTGCCGCATCGTCGTCTTCGGCAGCCGATACCGTTACCTCCTGCGTCGTATCCCAGTTGTCCGTAGTGAACGTGAGCGAGGTCTTGTCTACCGTAATGTCTTCGTCCGAACCCGAAGCAAAGGACAACGAGATCGTTACGTCGGCAGAGGGCTCCGTGTCGAGCGCCACGGTATATGTCGCGCTGCCTCCTTCGGCCACCGTAAGCGCCGTCGGCGCGACCGTAACGCCCGCCGCATCGTGGTCGTTATCCGCCTCGGTCGCCGTCACCGAAGAAATCGTAACGCTGTCGTAGCCTCCGCCCGCCGCCGTATGTTC
>JANQSQ010000268.1 GCA_028283985.1 Rhodothermales bacterium
GACGTGTACCGAAGAGCCACCAGGTCCAACCACCCGCACCGCCGGGGTCTGCCGGTCGTTGCGCCGAACTCGTCCCCCACCTGACGCAAGCGCTCGCCGGCCGGATCATCCAGCTCCGTGGGAAACGGCCCGTTGCCCACGCGCGTGCTGTACGCCTTCACGATACCAATCACTGTGTCCACGGCCGTGGGCGGTACGCCCAGTCCTGTACAACATCCCCCGACGGTAGGATGGCTTGAGGTCACAAAAGGATAGGTCCCGAAATCCACATCGAGCAAAGAACCCTGAGCGCCCTCGGCAAGAATACGTTTGCCCGCCCGCAAGGCCTGCCCCAGATATTGCGACGTATCCGTAACGAACGGATCGATCAGCTGATCGAACTCCACATATTCTTCAATGATCTGTTCCACATCGAGGCCATCGGCATCGTACACGCCGCGAAGCAGCGCGTTCTTTTCCTCGATCGCACGTTTGAGTTTGCGGCGCAGCGTATCCCGATCCAGCAAATCGACCACGCGGATACCTGTTCGGGCGAACTTGTCGACATAGGCCGGCCCGATACCGCGGCCCGTCGTGCCAATGGCGCCCGCGTCGCGCATCCGTTCGCGCGCTTCCTCGATGCGCTTGTGATACGGCATGATCAGATGCGCATCGTGCGAAATAAGAAGCCGCCCGTCCACATCGTACCCGAGATCGCGGATCATGCGGATTTCTTCCATGATCGCCACGGGGTCCAGCACGACACCGTTACCGATCACACAGGTCACATGCTCATGGAAAATGCCGCTTGGAACGAGGTGAAGCACAAAGGTTTCATCTCCCCAACAGATCGTGTGGCCTGCATTCGCTCCCCCCTGGTAACGCGCCACAATGTCCACATTCGGACTCAGGAGATCAACAATCTTGCCCTTGCCCTCGTCTCCCCATTGCGTTCCTATGACGACTGTGACGCCCATTTTATAGTCTAATCCCGATTCTGTATCTATTAGTATTCTGCCGAATCCTTAGCAATCTTTTCAGGCTCACAGACAAGAAAAACGGTTTGCATTGCGCATTTTTATAGCTTACGGGATATTACCGGTAGAGAAAGATTACGGTTCCCCGAGAGGTCGCCCCCTGCCGGGCCAATCTGCGAGTCTGATTGACACGACGCCCCGGCGCTTCCGGTGATGTTGTGAAAGGTCAGTCATACAACAGCAGGCCAGTCAATTACCCAACGACCAGAATAGAGAGAAACCATGCAGTTCAATGTCGAATTTCACCTCAGCGCCACAGAGCGCTCCGTGTCGTCACTGGAGCGCGACGGACAACCTGCCCGCGCCGTCACCCTTGCTCGCAGCTACCCGACGACGGTCGACGATTTGTGGGACGCCGTGACGAACAGCCAGCGTATCCCACGCTGGTTTCTGCCGATCAGCGGAGCGCTCAAACCCGACGGCCGCTATCAGCTGGAAGGCAACGCGGGCGGCTTGATCATGGAGTGCAAACCGCCATCCCGTTTCGCAATCACATGGGAATTCGGTAACGATGTCAGTTGGGTGGAAGTGCACTGCTCGGACGATGAGGCCGAAGGCGCACGGCTTGCACTCACGCATATTGCTCGCCTGTCGGAGCATTGGGAGATGTACGGTCCAGGCGCTACCGGTATCGGCTGGGAGATGGGCCTTTGGGGCCTCGCGATCCATCTTGCGCAACCGGCCCGGCCAAAACCGGACGAAATCGCCTTTGCCACTTCACGGGACGGTAAGGCGTTCATCACCGGCAGCAGCGAGAGGTGGGAAAAAGCGGCGGTTGCAGCCGGAACAAACCCTGACACTGCACGCGCCGCAGCAAGACGCACAACTGCGTTCTACACCGGGGAATCGGCCGAGCCCGCCTGAGGCCCGAACAGCTTCACGCCTCTCCACTATGCCGGCGACGGCGGGTCCTCTTCGTAACTGGCCACGGCTTCGTCCACGGATTCGTAATGTTTGAACACCGTATCGAGCCGGGTAATCACCAGCAATGAGCGAATACCGGCGCCCATACCCGCCAGACGAAAATCGCCCCCGGCGTTGCGCATCGTCGTCATGGCGCTGATCAGCATGCCGAGTCCGCTTGAATTCATGAACCGGACCCCCGACAGATCCACCACCACATGACGCTTGCCCGCATCTTTCAATTCGTGCAGGCGATCATGCAATTTCGTACCGTCGGGGCCACCAAGGATATTCCCCTCCAGCGCGAGAACTACTACGCGCCCCTGTTCTTGCACATCGTATTTCATGAAAACCTCTCGGGATTCAGCGCCGGCGACCCTGCCGTTTACGTGAGAAACGCTTATCTGCGACCGCCTTTCATGCGCGTCCTGAGTTCCACGACGACCGGCGAAGCCACGAAAACGGATGAGTATGTACCGATCGTCACACCCAGAATAAGCCCGAACGCAAAGCCGCGCAGCACCTCTCCACCAAAAATAAAGAGGACAACCACTACGAGCAAGGTCGTGCCGGAGGTGACGATCGTCCGACTGAGCGTATTGTTGATGGAACGATTCACTAATTTGTCATACGTCTCCGTTTTGAAAAGATTCGAATATTCCCGAATCCGGTCGAAAACGACCACCGTATCGTTGAGTGAATAGCCCACAATCGTCAAAAAAGCGGCGATGATGGCCTGATCGATCTGAAGCGAAAACGGCAGTACCCCGGCCGCCACGGAAAAGATACCCAGCGTGATCGTAACATCATGGAACAAGGCCGCCACTGCGCCTACGCCGAACCGCCATTCGAACCGCAGCAGGATATAGACGAAAATCACAAGAAGACTCCCGAGAACAGCCCAGATAGCCCCTTGCTTCAGGTCCTCCGCGAAACGCGGGCCTACCACGTCCGTTTTGACGACCTCCGGATCGGAGCCGGCAAATCCTTCGGCGATGCCTTCCACGATCCGGTTCTGAATGTCCGAAATATCTCCTTCCGCGGATGTGCGAATAAGCACCTGGTCCACACCGAACGTTTTCACCTCCGGCTCGGACCCCAGCGCCGCGGCCAACTGACCGCGCACCGCTACCGGTTCCAGTTCCACCGGACTTTCGACAACAAACTCCATACCCCCCTGAAAATCGATACCCAGTTCAAGACCTCGGACAATCAGCGAGCCGACACTGAGCAAGAGCAGAATGCCGGAGACGACGTACGCCTTTCTCCGGTTGCCTATGAAGTTGAAATTGGCGTTTTCAAAAATTCTCATTGTGCTGTCTCTATCGAAAGTGCGCCTGTGGACGAAGGGCGATTCGGGACTCCCGTCATCCGTAACTGACGCTCATTCGCCGCTTGACCACCATATAGTCGAATACGATCCGGGAAACGATAATGGCCGTAAACAGCGACGAAAGAATACCGGCCATCAGGGTTACCGCAAATCCCTGAATGGGGCCGACGCCGAATGAATACAGGATGGCGCCGACGAAGAACGTAGTCACATTCGCATCGAAAATGGCGCTGAACGCCTTCGAGTAACCGGCATCGATAGCCGCCTTCAGGGTCTTGCCGGTAGCGCGTTCCTCACGTATTCGCTCGAATATCAGTACGTTGGCGTCTACCGCCATACCGATCGTCAACACGATACCGGCAATGCCGGGCAGCGTAAGCGTCGCGTTGAAGGCGGCCAGTATTCCGAATATGAAAATGATATTGAACAACAGGGCCAGATCCGCGACCAACCCGGCCGTACGGTAATAGAAGATCATGAAGATGGCCACCAGGCCAAGCCCCACCATGATCGAAATGAAACCGGCCCGGATGGAAGCCCTGCCGAGACTCGGCCCGACTGTGCGCTCCTCGACGATATCGACCGGTGCGGGCAGCGCGCCGGACATGAGCACCGTCACGATGTCCTGGGCCTCCTCGCGGCTTTCCAGCCCGGTGATAGACGAACGTCCCCCCACGATGCGATTGATGACGGTCGGATACGAATAGACCACCCCGTCCAGCACGATGGCGATGTTTTTGTCTACATTCGCCCCGGTCAGCCGGGCCCAGGTGCGCGATCCTTCCGAGTTCATCACCATCGTGACTTCCGGAAGATTCAATTCGTCGAAATCGACGCGAGCCGACGTAATCACCTCGCCCGACAATTCAATCTGATCCCGCACTCCAAGCAGGTAATACATTTCCAGGTCATCCTCTGTCAGCCCGACGGGATTCGCATCGTAAAGCAGGTCCACGCCGATCGGAAGCATATCCCGGACGGCGGGAACCGAGAGCAACTCACGGACCCGCGCCGTGTCCTGCTCGGAAACCAACCCGAAGCGAACCCCCTGCCCGACAGGCTGCATGACGTCCAGCAACGCATTGGTCGGCTCGTCTTCTTCCGGCTCGGCGAACAGATCCTCGGCGGCTAACGCCGAATCGGCTTCCGCCTCATCTCCCTCCTCGTCCTCCACCCTGGCGATCTCCACAACCACATTGTAATGATCGATCACCCGCTCCAGGGAACGTAGCAATTCATCCGGTTCGGCCATGAGATGAAATTCGAGACGGGCCGTGCCCTTCAGCAGATTCCGTACGCGTTCGGGATCGTCGATACCGGGCAATTCGACCACCACGCGCCGCGTGCCCTGCTTCTGGATGGAGGGCTCCGTCACCCCGTAGCGATCCACCCGGTCCCTGATAATGGAGATGGCCCGATCGATCGCGTTGTCGGCCTGGTCAAGAAGGTACTGCGATACCTCGGCGTTGGTCGAACGGCGCGTAATGCCGGCGTCGGAATCCCGAAAATAGCGGGACAGACGCGCAGCGGCGTCGCGCCGTTCGAACTCCATCCTAAACGCGTCTATAATGGAATTGCCCGTTTCATCGGACGTCACACGGGCAGCAGCCAGTACCTCCTCGAACGTCTGATCCACATCCGTCGCTAATTCCCGGATCAGCGCATCGGTCCGGACCTCCATGGTGACATGCATGCCCCCCTGCAGGTCAAGACCGAGTTTCAGCGCATCCTCCTTGACGTTTCTGATGGTCTGAATATTTTCCCGTTCATATTCGACTCGTTCCTGCTCCTCCAGTCCATTTATCCGCTGCTGGATGGAATAATTCCGGACGGTCGGATAGAGATACCAGGCCGACAGGGCAAAGAAAAATGCGAGCAGGCCGATTTTGAACCCGTTTCCTTGCATGGCAAGTTTATGGATGGATAGTGGACATTCGGGGCAAGGCGGGAAATAAAGACCTGTTCCTATACCGTGCCCTGCCGGTTTGTTCCAGTATACGCGCCCCGGCGATCATCGCTGCCAGGGCCTGTTCTTCATGGCGCAATGCGCCCCATGAGCCGCGGAAACGGGATTGTTTCCCGCACATGATCGATCCCTGCGATCCATGTAAGCATACGTTCGAGCCCCAAACCGAATCCGGCGTGCGGCACGGAACCGAACCGGCGCAGGTCCAGATACCATTCGAACGCCTCTTTCGGCAGCTGGTGCCCAGCAATTTGCTCTTCGAGAAAAGCAAGGTCCGTCGCTCGTTCGCCACCCCCTATAATCTCCCCGTACCCCTCCGGCGCCAGCACATCCAGCGCCATGGCAAGTCGTGCATCGTCGGGGTCCCGTTTCATGTAGAATGCCTTCGAGGCGTTCCAGGTATTCGGGCAGGTGTCCCTTGCAGTG
>JANQSQ010000270.1 GCA_028283985.1 Rhodothermales bacterium
CCCGGTACGGGAATGCAGAAGATCGATAGCCGTCTCCGGCGTGTCGCCGCGCACGCTCCACCAATACGAGTATTCGCCCCCTGGAGCCCCTTTCGGGGAGACGACGGCATCCCCTGCGGTACACACGGACGACTCGATTCTATCCCCTGACCCCTCCCATACGGTGGCATAATCCGAAAAGGTATGCGCTCCGCACCATGTAATATCCGGCTTCTCGAGCACAGTCACCCTCACATCTTCGACGATGTCGGCAATACCGTCGGCCGACATCGTCACCGTGTATTCGTAGTTCTTGTCCGCATCGCCCGATTCGTCGATATCGCCCGGCGCCGAGAACACGGGAGCGTAACCGTCCGTACCGCTTAACCGACTCGCGACGTCCGTACCGGACCAAACGTATGTCGCCCCGGACGGCTCGTTCGCAACCGTACAGTCCAGCGTAACGCCTCCCGCTCCCTCGTAGATGCTGGCGTTCTCGCACCGCACGGAAGGCGCCGACGCATCCGGGTTCCTCACCTTCACCTTAATCGTTTTCTCGTCCGGATCATGGTTCCGAGCGCTTGCCGTCACCGTGTACGTAAAGGTCGTATCCCGGTCTACCTCGGAAGGCACGGCGAACGTCGGCGTACCCGTATCGCGCCCTGTCAACCCGGTTGTCGGAGACCAGGACCACGTAATTCCGCCGCTACCCCCCCGATACCGGGCGGAACAGGAAAAAGGGATATCCGCAGCGCCCGCTTGTACACTGCCGGGATCCTCGCACTCGACGACAACCTCCAGGTTTCTCACGGTCGCGTGTGCGTCCTGGCTCTCGTTCCTGTTACCGCTGATGGAGAGCCGGTAATCGACTCGAACGCGAAAATCGTAGCGCGTCGTTTCGCTTACGCTATCCGGCGCGCGAAAGAAAGGATCGGGAACGTTCGCGGCGCTGAGTATTCCCGGATCGTAGGAATGCTCCCATGTCCATGTCTCGCTCAGGATTTGCTCGCCATCCGGCGGATTAAGCCGGCACTGGAATTGCTGATCCGGGTCCCCTTCGTATACAGGGCGAAAGACATAACATAAAAGGTTGTCGAGAATGCCCGAAGCCCCCGCCCTCGCCGCATTCCGCCCGCCTCCCTCCGCGCCCTCGACGCTCACCGTCACCCTCCGGCGCGCCGTGCGGGACGCGCCCGAAGCCGACGACGTCATGCTCGCCACGTAATGGTACTCCTCGCCCGCGCTGTTCCATGGAGCCGTGAACAGGGGCGACGACAGGTGCGTCGCATCGAGAAGAGCCGTGTCCGAGCCCCACAGTCCCTCCCATTCCCATGCGACCGCCGCCGCTTCCTCGTCGTAGTCCATGCGACGAGACAGAGGATCCGCTCCCTCGCAATCGAGCGAGACCGTCTCGCCTTCTTGCACTATTACCTCCAGGGGACAATACAAGACCGGACGACTGCCCGACACGAACACCTCCACCTCCTCATGCGACGACAGACCAGTCAGGCGAGACATAGCCGTCAATCGGTACCGGTAACGCAATGTCGTCTCACCCGACAGAAACGTCTCCAGCGTCTCGTACGGAGGAAACGACGGAGCGATCACCGACGGCGCCGGACTGTCCTCGGGAATCAAACGCGGATTGTCCAGGTAGTCCCGCGTCGTGCTTCCCACAGGCTCCCAGAAGTACTCGATATGCTCCTCCCCCGATGCGTCCCATGCATTACATGCGATCTCGCCCGTCTCCAGCTCCTCCAGAAACACCGCCGCAGGACACTCCAGACGAGGAGGCGACCGACTATCGAATCCGCCGGGTTGATCGGACAGACCCGCCGCTTCCGGAAAAAGAAAGCCCTCTTCTTCCTCGACGCCGAACCCGAAGGGATCCGGCTCCCTCTCCCACGGCGCACAGCCCTGCCCGGGTTCGTCGGGGATCGTCAAGGGATCGCATTCGTCCTGCAAACCGGGTCCTCCGGCCGACTCCCCCCAAACGCCTTGCACCGAGACGGTAATCGTCGCGGTTTGGTACCCCCCCGAACCCGTGGCCGTCAGGCGATACGCGTATTCCGCGCCTCCTCCCGGCAAGGAGGCCGTAAACAGCGGCGACAGCGACTGCGCATCGCTCAAAAAATCGAGTCCGCCGCCCGATACAGCCTCCCACTCGTAGCGAACGCCCTCTTCCGGTACGCCGGCCGCCACGCACGACAACAAAACGGACTCGCCGGCCACAACGTAAAGGCGGGGCGGACAGGACACGAAAAACGGCTCGACCGAAACCCCGGCGTCTTTTCCCGGAAAAAAGTCCTCCTCGACCACCTGGCCCTGCGCGGAAGATGCACAGGCCAGCGCGCCAGCAACGAGCAGACCTGCCATGCGGCCGGTCATGGCGACGAATCGACCGGCAAGATCCGAACGCGTACTGCAGAGATCCTTTGTCCCGGTCCATGGAAAAGCAGCGCCGCGCATGGGTGAGTGCCGGTTGGCGGAATACAGGAGACGCAGCCGACGAAAACGTACGCCTTCGAAAACATTTCGCTTTAACGCCTTAACTATACGCGACCGAAGCGTCAATATCAATCCTCGAAAGACACGCCCCGTAATACTCCCCTGTTTATTCGCTGCGCAAAACAAGCGAGCCCGTCGAGGAAAGCGAGGAGGAAGCCGAAGCGGAGACGAACGACGCCTGACCCGCGGCGCCCCTGCGACACGCTGACTTCCGGGTTTTGCCGCGATCGCCTGCGACCACGAGCGGCATACGAACGGCGGAACGCTCTGCGGCGGCAACCGTAACGGCAGGAGCTCACTCCGCCCTTTCTCCATATTCCGCGCGCCTTTCCCGTGTCGGAACGCCTCGTTACGTATCCGGATATCGAAGCGGCGGCGCAACGCATTGCCGACATTGCGCGCCGCGCGCCGGTCCACACGTCCTCCACGTTCGACAAACGATTCGGGGCGCGTTTCTTTTTCAAGTGCGAACAATTCCAGCGCACCGGATCCTTCAAGTTCCGCGGCGCCTGCAATGCGCTGTCCCTCCTTCCGGCGGATGAAAAAAAGCGGGGCGCGCTAACCTACTCGTCGGGTAACCATGCCCAGGCGCTGGCCCTTGCAGGCCGTCTCCTGGGTGTGCCCATTACGGTCGTCATGCCGTCCGATGCGCCCCGGATCAAGCTGGAGGCCACGCGCGGCTACGGCGCCGAGATTGTCCTGTACGACCGGGAAGAGACCACGAGAGAGGCGCTTGCTGCAGAAATTGCCGAGGACCGGGGACTGGCGATCATTCCCCCGTACGATCATCCCCATATCGTGGCCGGGCAGGGAACGAGCGCCCGGGAGTTGATGGAGGAAGTCGACGGCCTCGACCTGCTTCTTGCAAGCTGCGGAGGAGGGGGATTGCTG
>JANQSQ010000271.1 GCA_028283985.1 Rhodothermales bacterium
ACGCCGCCCATGCGTGGAATGCTTCCTACAAAGAACCGCGCTTGTCCGACCGGCTCCGAAGGCAACTGAACATCGGGGAAACGGTAGGGGCGATCGGAGGGGGGCTGCGGCTGAATCTTTTCGGCGGACTGGTGCTGCGCTACGATGTGGGATACCGGTACCGGGACGGTTTTCGGCACCGGGAGCGCTTTTTCAAGCAGTTCTTCTTTGGTTGGGATTTTTAGGGACGGGGAATTTGTCGATGCCGAGGACTTTTCGAAGTAGCCGGGTTTCCGGGTGCATTGCGCTTCTTGCCGCGACGGTCGGGGTCGTGTCCGGATGCTCAACCCTTCGCGTGGACCCGCAGCATATCATGGACCCCGCGTGGCCCGTAGAGGGGAGGGATGCCCTCCGGTCCAATACTGTGCCTGATCAAGTCAATCCTCCTTTGCAACTGCACTGGAGATTCAATGCCCAGGCAGGTTTTGGTTTTGTTTCTCCGCTTGTTTTGGGGGATGCGGTTCTGGTGGCTACTCGCAAGGGGGAAGTGCATGCCATCGATATGAAATCGGGCAAGCGGGTTGGACGCGATGAATTCGGAGATGCGATCGAGGGTACCCCGGCCTATGTCGACGGCCTGCTGGTTGTGCCGGTAGCCTGGGGGGGAAGGGCGGTGCGCGCCAATGATCTGTTGACTGGGGACCGGCTGTGGCGGACCGGCGATATACCTGTCGGTTCAGGGCTTGCGGTGTGGGATGATTTTGTGCTTGCCGGAGATGTGGAGGGATATGTCCGTGCCTGGCGATTGCTGGACGGGGAGGAGGCATGGTCGGTGCAACTGGACGAACGGGCGGGTATCTATTCAACCCCCGTATTGATTGGCGATACGCTTGTTGTAGCGAATGATCGTGGAAGGGTGACCGCACTGGATCCGTCGGACGGATCGTTTGTCTGGTCGGCGGATGCGGGCGCCCCGGTGCAGGTCTCTCTGGCCGCTACGGAAGATATGGTGTTTGCTGCAACAACCCGGGGCAGCATACGTGCATTCGATGCGCGCAGCGGGGGTTTACGCTGGACATACGACCTGACGAATGGGGAGGAAGGCGGGTATACCGCCGATCAGGGCGGCTTGTCGGCGCGGGAAGGGAGTTTTGCTCCCCCGCAGAAGTATCTTACGGCGCCTGCGGTAGGCGCACGCGACGTGGTATTCGGCGCATCCGACGGAACCGTCCGGTCTCTGGATATAAAGGATGGATCGCTCAACTGGAAAGCGGATGCTTCCGCTGCGGTTTCGGCTCCGCCGGTTATTACCGCCGAAACGGTTTATGTAGGCACCATGGGAGCGCTCCTGATGGGTTTCGACCGGAACGACGGCAGCCTGATATGGAATACGGAACTGGATGGGCGCATAAAGTCCGCTTTTGCGCTCAGGGGGTCTCGGCTGATTGTGTTGTCAGAGCCTCGTTATGTGTATGTGTACGAACCGGACTCGGGGGAAGATGAAACGGAAGGCGAGTAAAGCGGGGAGGAAGAGATGTGTGGAGTGGCTCCCGCATGTTCGGCGAGTGCTGTTGGGCGCTTTGCTGTGTACGGTGGTCGCCCATACGCCGGCACGGGGACAAGTGGAAGACAGTAGAGATGGCCCGGCCTATGTGTATATCGATACCAATTTCCCTGAAGCGCTGGTTTTTGCGGACAGCCTGCTCGTGGGGGGCGCGTCGGCCATGCTGCTGGCTGTGCCGGCCGCCAGTCGTTCCATTCGTCTTACCGCGCCGAACCCGGATGTATGGTCGATTACTCCGATTACGCGACCGCTGGATGTGGTTGCAGGCGATACGGCTCGTGTGGTCATGCACTTTCCGTACCATTACCGGATCGAGTCGGAGCCGTTCGGTGCGGATGTGCACATCGAGCACCTTGAAGAGGGCCGATATATCGGTGTGACGCCGTTACTGTACCGGTCGGAAGACCCGGTGGAAGGAAGTATTCTTGTGCGGCGAGTCGGGCATATCTCCCAGCGCATACAGCCAGGAAAGGCTGTATGGAACCGCCATGTGGTGCATTTGGAGCCGATCAACGAACCGGAGACTTCGACACAGATACATTTGAATCCGCCCCGGGCGCAGCGCAAGTGGATCGATTACGCGGCGCTGGGAACGGCGCTTGCCGCAGGCGCTTTTGCCGTGCATTACAAGTTCAAGGCCGACGATCTGGCCGATGAGTATGAGCGGACCCGCAATGAGGCGCTGACCCCACGCATCGAAACGCACGACTTCCGTGCCGCAGTGGCCTTCGGCGTCATGCAGGGCGGGGTGGCGGTTTTTGCGTTGAGGCTGGTGTTGAGGTAGGGCCTTCCCTCACGTTACCGCAAAGCGTCGCGCGACGAAAATAGAGAGCGGTAAGAGCGCAAGCACGATAAGGCCTGCAATCCAGGCGCCAAACCCCGCGGCCAACGTTGCGTCAAGGGCCACCAGCGCGAGCACGCCTGCCTTGACGGCCCGGCGTATATGTGCCGGGGACGGATTGACGGCGGCGCGCCGGAACGAGGGAAATATCAGGAAGGCGAAGAAGAGAAGAAAAGGCAGCGCGTCCAGCAATCGATAGTCGGGCCGGAAGCCGAGGGCAAGCAGCGCTGCACATACGACGCCTGCGACGAGCATGGCAAACTTGATGGGGCGTTTGCCGCTTCCATGTACCTCACCCCGGCTGATTACGACGATGGCTCCCACATACGCGACGGGCACGAGCGCAAGAAACCACAGGGCTGCCGGCATGCCCGGCACGGCACTGGCGCCCAGCAGCAGATTGCCGCCTCGGCACAGCCCCATAATGATCGGCCCTGCCGCAGCGTGATGTTTACCGGCAGCATCATAGCCGAGCGCACAGCCGGCCACCGCCACGGCGATGAAGAAAGACGGAAGGCCGACACAGGCCGCTGCCGCAATCCCCGCCGCAAGCAGCACGCTTCCGAAGACAGCGGCTTGCGCCCGCGTGGTGCGGCCGCCTGGAATAGGTCGTTCCGGGCGTTCTTTTGCATCCAGGTCCGCGTCGAACACATCGTTGAAGACCACGCCGCCCGCGTACAGCCCCGCAGTGGCGAGCAGCAGAAATACGAGTTCTTCGACCGGTGCATTGCCCTGACCGAATAACAGGCCCGTCATGGCGCCGGCGGAAGCGAAACCGGCAAGAATGTCGGCAAACGCCGTGATGACGTTGGCTGGCCGGGCCAGCTCCAGGAATGCTCGAATGCGTCTGGCGGCGGTCATGCGGCAATGATCAGAGTATCCTTAAAAACCTGCCGTGGACGTGAAGCGCCCTGTGACGGAAAAGTAGAATCCCATGTAAAATACGGCGCCTGCGGGGTGGAAGCGTATCGGGTCGTTCAACAGATTGCGAAGACCCAGCGAGACATTCAGATGATCTCCGGCCATGCGTTTCGAAGCGGTCAGGTCCACGAGAAAGCGCTCGGGCAGGCGCCAGGGCCAGACTTCCCCGGCCTCTATCGAGGCCTCCCGGTATTCGGGCCAGCGCGTAGCCGAAGCGTATTGCATGAAGGCTGACAGACTGAAGCGATCCGCCGCTGAAAATGTGGTGATGGCGGCGATGCGCAGCCGGGGAATGCGTTCACCGTAGTCGAGCCAGAGCGGGCCGTCACGCCGGACCGTCTCGAACGTGCCGGAAACGCGCTGGCGCAGTGCGGGCAAGAGGCGGAAAGCAAGGGTGGCGGATATGCCTCCCGTATGCCCGCCTGCCCCCTGAAAAAGCCGGGTCGCGGTTTCGAAGTTGCTGTGATCGCCGTCCCATGCAATAGTGTATTCCGGCAGGATGTCGT
>JANQSQ010000314.1 GCA_028283985.1 Rhodothermales bacterium
CTGATTAAGTCCACGAAGTTCAGAGTATCCCGAGGGATACTCTGATTAAATCCGCAAAGCTCAGAGGCTGGGAGGGGTGCGCTGGCTGTGTCATTCCTCATTATGTGGGGCCTGCCACATTGCTTCGTAATTCCTTGCCCGCGCGCCCCTCGCAGCCTCCCGAAGGGCGCGTCACGTCCGCGACACCACGAATCTGCCGTGTTTTCCGCTGATTTCAGCGATGCAATCATGATGTCCTGTAGGTACGAACGTGACGCGCTGAGCGAAGTGGTTTTGATCAGAGTATCCCTGGCTACACATTGAACCGGAACAGAATTACGTCGCCGTCCGCCACCACATATTCCCTTCCTTCGGCGCGCATGGCGCCGGCTTCCCGGGCCGCCGTTTCCGAGCCGTACCGCATCAAGTCCTCGTAGCGGATCGTTTCCGCGCGAATGAATCCTTTTTCGAAATCCGAATGGACGACCCCGCCTGCAGCCGGCGCACGGGCGCCCCGCACCACGGTACAGGCCCGCGTTTCCTTCGGCCCGGTCGTAAAAAACGTAATGAGGTTCAGTAATTCGTAGCCTGCCGCGACGAATCGGTCCATGCCAGGCGCCTCAAGCCGCAGTTCCTCCAGCCAGACCGCTCTCTCTTCATCGCCCAGCGAGGCAAGCTGCGCCTCCAGCTCAGCGCAAACGACTACGCAGGAGAATCCCTCCGCCGAGGCGATTTCCCGTACGGCCTCCGCGTGAGGGCCCCCGTCGGGCAGGTCGTCCTCGGCCACGTTGGCTACATAAAGCACCGGTTTCACGGACAAAAGGAAAAGCGCATCAAGGCGGTCTTCGTCCCCGGGTTGCACAGGAAATGTACGCGCCGCCTTGCCGTCCCCTACATAGGCATGCACCTTCTCGACAAAAGCCAGTTCGTCTCGCAGCGCCCGGTCCCCGCCCTTGGCCTGCTTGGCGACTTTTTCGATGCGCCGCTCAAGGGACTCAAGGTCCTTCAGCAACAATTCCGTTTCTATGATCCCGATGTCGCGGGCCGGGTCCACCGGGCCGGTGACATGCGTAACGTCGGGGTCCTCGAAGCAACGCGCCACATGCACAATCGCATCGACTTCCCGGATATGCGCCAGAAACCGGTTTCCGAGACCCTCTCCTTTCGAAGCGCCCGCGACAAGTCCTGCGATGTCCACGTATTCGACCGTGGCGGGCGTCGCCTTGTCGGAGCCGGAGAGTTCCGCCAGACGGTAAAGCCGTTCATCAGGTACGGGAGCAATGCCGACATTCGGCTCGATGGTGCAGAAGGGATAGTTTTCCGAGCGCGCTCCTGCACCGCTGAGCACATTGAACAGCGACGATTTGCCGACATTGGGCAACCCTGTTATGCCGCAGCGCAAAGCCATGCGTTTTTCGGTTCAGCTCTGGTACGGTATGCTCACGAAGGTGCGCTCCGGCAATCGGACCGCGGTCAGGCGGCCCAGGCCGGGATGCTCATGGAATGCGCATCCTGTATCGATAAGCACAAGTTGCTTCTCGTTACGGGGAATCCGATGGGGCGTGTGCCCGCATACCACCGTTTTTTCCCAAGCCAGGGTTTCCGCATGCAGGAATCCTCGCTCCCAAAGAAAAATGTGTTCGTCGCCCTGCTCCATGCTCCTGGCTACGGTCCAGTCCGGCAGCAAGCCCGCATGCACAAAAAAGAAGTCCGGTGTGTCGAACCAGAGTTTCGTGGCGCGCAAAAAGTCCATATGCTCGCGGGGGATTTCGACGGCGTCGCCGGCAACCCGGTAGCTGTCCTGCGTTTGCGCGCCGCCATTCATAATCCAGAAGTACTGATCCTTTCCTGCAAGAGCATCCAGCATCATCTCCTCGTGGTTTCCCCTGAGGAAAGTGCACGGGACCTGTTCGGCGAGCGCCAGAAGAAAGTCGATGACGCCCCGGGCATCCGGTCCGCGGTCCACGTAATCTCCCACGAAAACAAGGTGATCCTCCGGAGTCGGGGCCAATTTCCCGATCAGCCCCTTTAGGGTGCGGGCGCACCCATGTATATCCCCTATGGCTATTAAACCCATCGTTTCCCGCCGTTCACTCCTCACTTCCCGGACTTCGTATCGGCCGCGGGCGAAGCTGCACCGGCGCGTTTCAGAATGGAATCCATTCCGATCAGACCCCGCCCCGACTTTTTCAGCAGGCGCTGCTTGTGCAGATCGAGCAACACCGCATCGAGAATGCCATTGATAAACCGGCCGCTTTCCGCCGTACTGTATCTTTTGACGATTTCGATCGCCTCGTTGATGGACACCTTCGGAGGAATATCCTCGAAGGCCAGCATCTCGGCGATGGCCATCCGCAGAGCAATGTGATCGATCAGCGCGATGCGCGACAATTCCCAGTTTTCCGAATGCGCCCCGATGATTTCGTCGAGGCGGGCGATATGGCCCCGGACCCATCCGAAAAGGTCCTTCGCGAAGGCAAAGACCTCGGCATCGTCGCGGAGTTTCGGCGCAATGATCGTTTCGACGAAGTGGGCAGCCTCTTCTCCGTCCCCCATCTCACTCGCGTAGAGCGCCTGCATAACGCGCGCTCTTGCTTCTCTGCGATTGCTCATATGGATACTCTGATCAAGTCCGCGAAGTTCAGAGGCTGCGAGAAGCACGCTGGCAAGAAATGA
>JANQSQ010000334.1 GCA_028283985.1 Rhodothermales bacterium
GAGCAAGGATTTTACGCCGGATAAGGCCCGCAATGTGATGAACGAGGCGCATGTGGACAAGGTGCTGAAAACCTACAAGGCTCGGGAGGCGGTAGAGAAGTACTCATACCTTGCCAGTCCGGAAGAGATTGCCGAAAACGGATACAACCTGAACATCCCGCGCTATGTGGACACGTTCGAGCCCGAAGAAGAGATCGACGTAGCGGCCGTGCAGAAAGAAATCGAGCAGATCGAGGCGGAACTGGTCGATGTGCGGGCGCGGATGAAGGGGTATCTCAGGGAACTTGGCGTCGAAGTTTCAGAGGGCTTGTGAAATGAACCGCAAGACGACGAAACCAGTCGCCATCCGCAGCAGCACTGCCGAGTTTCTGATCTTCACCCATCAGGCCGGCGGTGGGGACAGCATTGAAGTGCGTTATCAGGATGGGACCATCTGGCTGACTCAGAAAATGATGGCCGAATTGTTCGGGGTCAGCGTTCCAACGATTAATGAGCATTTGGGAAACATCTTCAGGTCCGTTGAACTGGACCCTGATTCAGTTATTAGGAAATTCCGAATAACTGCCGCCGACGGGAAAACCTACAACACCCAATGCTACGATCTGGACGCTATTATTTCGGTCGGGTACCGGGTGAACTCGATCCGCGCCACGCAATTTCGGCGGTGGGCCACGCAGGTTCTGCGCGAGTACGCCATCAAGGGTTATGTGCTGGACAAAGAGCGCATGGAGAACGGCGCGTTCCTGGGCGAGGATTATTTCGAGCGCCTGCTTGCCGAGATTCGCGAAATCCGTCTGAGCGAGCGGCGTTTCTATCAGAAAGTCACGGATATCTACGCCACCAGCGTCGACTACGACAAGAATGCGCCCGCCACGCGCGCGTTCTTTGCTACGGTGCAGAACAAACTGCATTACGCTATTCACGGCCACACGGCTGCGGAGTTGATCAAGGCGCGGGCGGATAGCGGTAAACCGTATATGGGTCTCAGCCATTGGGCCGATGTCCCGGACGGCAAAGTGCTCAAGAGCGATGTGGCGATCGCCAAGAATTACCTGAGCGCCGAAGAACTCGAATCCCTGGGCCGTATCGTGAATGCGTTTCTCGATCTGGCCGAGGATCGCGCCGAGCGCAAACTTCCCACGACGATGGAGGACTGGAAGGAAACGCTCGATGGATTCCTGAAACTGACCGACCGGGAAATTCTGGAAGACGCCGGCCGAATCAGTGCGGATATTGCCCGCGATCACGCCGAAGGCGAGTTCGAGCGCTACCGGATCGTCCAGGATCGGATGTTCGAGTCGGATTTCGATAAGGAGGTGAAGGCATTGAGGCAGGCGGCGGAGGCTGGGGGAAAACAGAGGGAGGGGGGAGATGAATGACGTGAAGTTTGCAAGGCTGCGCGGGTATGTTTCAAAGATCGGAAGCGGCAAAACCCCCAAAGGAGGTGCTTCTTCATATCAAGCAACCGGCATTCCCCTGATCAGGAGCCAGAATGTGCTTAGTGGGGCATTAAACCTGAATGATGTCGCATTCATTTCAGATGACATCCATGCTCAAATGTCGGGATCTGCCGTCAAGGGTAAAGATGTTCTCCTGAATATTACAGGGGCCTCGATTGGCAGGAGTTGCGTTGCGCCAGACTCTCTTGCAGAAGCAAACGTGAACCAGCACGTTTGTATTATTCGAACCAAAGATACTCTGGAGCCACATTTTCTGAGTGCGTTTCTGAATTCGTACGAAGGACAAAAGCAGATTGGGTCATTTCAGGGTGGAGGTAGCCGGGAAGGATTGAATTTTGAACAAATTGGCAGATTCATAATTCCAGTTTTTTCTCTTCCCGAACAGCGCAAGATCGGCGAGATTATGCGGACATGGGACGAGGCGATTGAGAAGTTGGAGGAGTTGAGGGCGGCGAAGGAAAGGCGTCGTAATTGGCTTTGCTCACATCTAATTTCTTTGAGTGAACAAAATGCTCCTCATGTGACTTTTGGCAAATTTCTTACCGAAAGCCGTGAACAGGGGGCAAATGGCGTAACTGCACGGAAGATTTCTGTGAAGCTCTATGGCAAAGGCGCTATAGAGAAACCCGGGAGCCGCACCGGGAGCAAGAACACTCGCTATTACCGTCGATCTGCAGGTCAACTGGTATATAGCAAACTGGATTTTCTTAATGGTGCCTTTGCCATAGTTGACCAAGCCTTGGACGGTTTTGAGTCAACGCTCGACCTGCCAGCATTTGATGTTTCTCCGGAGGCCAATGTCAAGTGGCTCATCGAATATCTTACGCGACCTGCATTCTATAGCCGCCAAGTTCATTTGGCTCGCGGTCAGCGAAAAGCCCGCAGGGTTGCTCCAGATGATTTTCTGGCTTCCTATGTAAGGCTACCCAGTCGAACCGAACAGGACAGGATCGTGGAAATCCTTGCCCAAGCTGATCGTGAACTCAGCTTAGAGGTGCAACGACTGAAATTAATTAAAAATCAAAAACGCGGCCTCATGCAAAAGCTGCTCACAGGCGAATGGCGGGTAACCGTGGAGAGGAGATATGAGTGAGTTTTCCGAATATATCGTCTATGTCGACGAAAGCGGAGATCACGGGTTGGTCGGCATTGATCCGCAGTTTCCCGTTTTTGCGTTCAGGCAGTCGCGCCCCGATCGACCGAGCCGCGCCGTTGACGTTATCCGGCCCAGGATTGGAGGGTCCCGGTACCGGGGGGACTGCCTGGTGAACTACGCAAGGAGGCGCAGCGCTGCAACGATCAGGGCGGCGAAAGCGAACCCGGCCCCAACAATCCAGCGCACAAGGCGGGTTTCGAGGGCGTTGATTTTCGCGTCCACGAAGTCTTTCGTGGCAAGGTCGCCGTGCGAATCGCCTACAGCGCTCGCAATAGCTTTCGCCTGCGCTTCGGCGTGGCGCTTGTCAATACCTGCGGCGGCAAGGTCGGCGGCTATGGAAAGCGTGTCGATCATGGCTTTTACCCTTCCGGGGCGCAGCTGGCTCGTAATTACATCCAACGCTATGCTTTCCTTAAGCGCTTGCGGTCTGGAAAAAACAAAAAGGGGTCCGGGAAAACCCGACCCCTCATTGTCGACCGGGAAATTCCCAATCCTTTCCACTTAAAATAATTACGGTACGCAAGGATCCCAAATTAATTTGCCGCTGCATCATGCTATGACCTTCAACCCCGCCGAAAAGCACCAGTCCCAGATCCCGGCTGTCCAGTTCCTTGTGGCGCTCGGGTTCAAGCCGCTTTCCCAGGCCGAGGTCAGGGACCTGCGCGGCGATCGCTTGCGCAACGTGTTGCTTGAGGAAATACTGGTCGATCAATTGCGCCGGATCAACCGCTTCACCTACCGCGGAGAGGAGTATCCGTTCGATCCAGAGGATATACACGAGGCGATCCGGCGACTCAAGCCGATGCCTGACCGGCTCAAAGGACTGCTCGGCACCAATCAGGATATCTACGACGCCCTGGTGCTGGGTACGACCATCGCCAAGACCATCCGGGGAGATTCCAGGTCGTGGTCCTTTCGCTATGTCGATTGGGAAACGCCTGAGAATAATGTTTTCCATGTAGCCTCTGAGGTTGTCGTGGAACGCGCGGCCACCGGACAGACCCGTCGTTGCGACATCGTGGGGTATGTGAACGGCATTCCGTTTCTGGTCATCGAAAACAAACGCCCGACCGAAAGCCTCAAGAAAGCCGGCAGCCAATTGATCGGTTATCAGAACGAAGACCAGATCCCGCAACTCTTCCACTTTGCGCAGTTGCTCATGGTCATGAATCGGCAGGAAGCCCGCTACGCCACGGTGGGTACGCCGTGGAAGTTCTGGCAAGCATGGTCGGAGGATCAGGATGTGGCTGCAAGTCTTGCCGAAATCGCTGCGTCGCAGGCGCCCGTTGAGCAGTATCCGGTAATTCCAAAAGAGGATACGGGCAAATCGCGCTCGTCTGCGGTGCTGTATAAACTGGCTAACCAGCCATTGAAGGTCGCCGATAAACAAGCGGTATACTCCGGCAGCCTGTCCGGGGCGCGCCCGTACTTCGATGTGCTGACCGCGGATGGGAGCCGGGAAGTCACCGAACAGGACAGGGCTCTTCATGCGCTTGCTCGTCCGGAGCGCATGCTCGATCTGGTTCGCCGCTTCACCGTATTCGATGCAGGCAAGCGAAAAATCGCTCGCCATCAGCAGTTCTTCGGCGTGCTGGCCGTCATGCAACGGGTCAAACAGTTCGATATGGAAGGGCGACGCAAGGGCGGCGTCGTTTGGCATACGCAGGGTTCGGGTAAGTCGCTGACCATGGTGATGCTGGGGCGGGCGCTTGCTCTGGCTCCGGATATTCGCAATCCGCGTATCGTAATTGTCACGGACCGCGACAATCTCGACAAGCAAATCAAGGCTACCTTCAAGTCCTGCGACATGGAGCCTGTTCGCGCGACGAGCGGGAGAAATCTCATCGAACTGATCCGTAGCCGGAAGCCTTTGATCACGACCGTCGTCAACAAATTCCATGCGGCGGCGAATAAAGCCGAATATGTAGACGACGACGCCAACATTTTCGTACTGGTCGACGAAAGCCACCGTTCGCAGACAGGCCGTTATGGCGGACACGGTCAACTTGCCGCCCGGATGCGCAGGATTCTGCCCAGGGCCTGCTATATCGGTTTCACCGGTACGCCGCTACTCAAGCGGGAGAAAAACACCTTTGCGACCTTTGGCGGCCTGATCCATCAGTACGCCATCAACGAGGCGGTCGAAGACGGGGCGGTGGCGCCGCTTCTTTACGAAGGCCGTCTGGTCGAACAGAAGGTCGCGGGAGATGCGATCGACCAGTGGTTCGACAAAATAAGCGAAGGATTGACCGAGGCCCAAAAGGCCGATCTGAAACGCAAGTTCTCGCGCATGGACGCACTGTCGAAAACCGAGCAGGCCATTCGCGCGAAAGCCTTCGATATCTCCGAGCATTTTCGCCAGCACTGGCAGGGAACCGGTTTCAAGGCGCAACTTGTGGCTCCGTCCAAGGCGGCGGCAGTGCGTTTCAAGGAAATGCTGGACGAGATTGGCCATGTCACCAGCGAAATCGTTATTTCTCCGCCCGACGACAACGAAGGGAATGAAGAAGTCGATCAGGATTCCAGGGATCTCGTACACAGGTTCTGGGACCGGACGATGGCCCGATTCGGAACCGAGAAAACGTATAACCGGGAAATCATCGATGCATTCAAGGATGCGACCGAGCCGGAAATTCTGATCGTCGTTTCGAAGTTGCTGACCGGCTTCGATGCGCCAAGGAACACGGTGCTTTATGTGTGCAAACCGCTTCGCGAGCACAATCTTTTGCAGGCTATCGCTCGCGTGAATCGTTTGTACGAGGAAGAGGGACCGCAGGGGCAGCCGATTGAAAAGCGGTTCGGCTTCATTATCGACTACGAGGGCTTGCTTGGCGAACTCGACGCCGCCTTGACCGCGTATAGCGCTTTCGAGGGGTACGATCCTGACGATCTTGCCGGTACTGTGCATGACGTGCGCGAGGAAATTCGCAAACTTCCCCAACTGCACGACCATCTCTGGGACGTATTCAAGACGGTTGCCAACAAGAAGGATATGGAGCAGTTTGAACAGTTCCTGTCCGATGAGGCTACCCGCCAGGGTTTCTACGAACGTCTCCGGGCGTTCAGCCGTTGTCTCCACATTGCGCTATCGTCGGACAAGTTGTACGATGAGTTCAGCGACGCAGAAATTGCTCGCCTGAAAAAGGACTGGAAGCAGTTCAGCGAGCTTCGGCGTTCCGTGCGGCTTCGTTACCAGGAGGTAGTGGACGTAAAGGAATTCGAACCGAAAATCCGCAGGTTACTGGACGATCATGTTGCTGCGCTGCCTGCGGCGACGGTCATTTCCCTGGTCAATATCAACGATCCGAATGCTTTGAACGCCGTCCTCTCGGAAACCGGGATATCGGCAGCCTCGAAGGCGGATCGGATTGCGAGTGCAACCCGGCGAGCGATTACGGAGAGTATGGAGAAGGATCCGGCTTTCTACGAGCGGTTCTCGAAGCTTCTTGAGGAAACGATGCGCGACTATCGCCAGCGCAGGATTTCCGAGAGCAGGTATCTGAATAAAGTTGTCGAGTTGGCTCGCAAGGTTGCCAGGAAGGAGAGAGGGCGCGATGTGCCGGAAAGTTTGCGCGGCGACGAAGACGCAATGGCTTTCTTCGGAGTACTGGACGACAAACTGGTTCGGGAGAATGGACAGGGTCTCGATCGCGATCTGATTGCCGAGGTTGCGCGCGCACTGGTCGAAATCGTCAAGCAGCGCCACATTGTGGATGTGTGGTCGAATGAAGAGGCCCAGAACGCCATGCGCAATGCGATCGACGATTATTTCTTCGATGTCCTTCGCGACGGAAAGGGGATCGATTTGCCGACAGAGGTTCTGGACGAACTACAGCAAAAAATCATGAACGTGGCGCGAGCGAGGTTCCCGGCATGACCATCGAGCGTCAAAGCATCGCATTCGGTTCGGGTAAGGTCGAATTTACCGTGTCTCGCCGCGAGCGGAGTACGCTTGAGATAGCCGTCGAGCCCGATGCGTCCGTTGTGGTCGCCGCGCCTCTTGACGCCACGCCGGAGGACATTGCCGCGAAGGTCAGGAAACGGGCGGCATGGGTGCAACGGCAGCAACGGTTTTTCGAGCAATATCTCCCCAGAACACCTGAGCGGCTATACGTCGCCGGAGAAACGCACCGCTATCTCGGACGGCAGTATCGCCTGAAAGTCGTGCCCGGAGAGGAGCAGAAGCTGCAGCTGATTCGCGGTTTTCTTGTGGTGTATAGCCGTCGCCCGGACGAACCGGAAATTACCAGGGCGCTGCTTGAGCGCTGGTACCGGGATCGTGCGCGCGTCAAGTTTACCGAACGACTGGAAGTGAACCTTGAACGGTTTCCCGATTCGGAAGCCTTTCGCCCCCGGGGAATCATCGTTCGCCCGCTTCGCAAACGATGGGGGTCCATGTCGCCCGGCATGCAGCTGCTTTTGAACCGAAGGCTGATCGAGGCGCCCGTAGACGCCATCGACTACGTGATTACCCATGAACTCTGCCATATCGCCGAACCGCATCACGGTACGGCCTTCTTCGCATTGCTTGATACGGTGTTGCCCGATTGGCCCAAACG
>JANQSQ010000344.1 GCA_028283985.1 Rhodothermales bacterium
AAGCAAGCTAAGAAAGTTGCTAAGATCGTTGTAGCCGAGAAGAAAGAGAATGGTCAGTACCGTTTTGTTCAAAAGATTGTGCCTGTAGACCAGGTGCAAGAAGAACTAAAGGCATCGAAGGCCCTCCTGTAAGGGGTTTCGATACTCCATCGGGGTATGGCGCAGTCCGGTAGCGCATCTGCTTTGGGAGCAGAGGGTCGTCGGTTCAAATCCGGCCGCCTCGACACATACCGTTTCCGGTCGTTGTGCCCATGCGGCTGCGTATCATCCGCGCAAACCCGGGCACATCCCCTGCGCCCGTAGCTCAACCGGACAGAGCGGCGGACTTCTAATCCGCAGGTTGCAGGTTCGAGTCCTGCCGGGCGTGCTTCGGCGCGACAGGAAAGAGCATCGGGGATACCGCCGATCCGTGGGATCAAGGAGCCCATCGGGATCGTACGGTACGGCAAATCGGGTGACGTGGCCGAGTGGTTAGGCAAAGGTCTGCAAAACCTTGTACGGCGGTTCGAGTCCGCCCGTCACCTCACAGCGTTCAGGCACGCCTGTACCTGCCATTCGCCTATTCCAAGGAAACCCCATGTCCGCCTCGCTTCGCATCGCTGTCCTCTTTTTTGCGCTCCTCGCCATGACGGGCTGCGTTTCCTATGAAGAAGAAGAGGTGTATACCAGCCTCGCTGCCGATACCATAGGCACGGTGATCCGGCTGGACGACCGGATAGACGCACTCGTTCCTGAGGATGCCGTCATTGAAAAACTGGCAGAGGGATTCGAGTGGTCGGAAGGCCCTGTCTGGGTACCCGACGAGGGAGGATACCTTCTTTTTTCCGACATTCCGGTGAACACGATCTACCGGTGGGATGAGAAGGGCGGCCTGTCGCCCTGGCTCCGGCCGGCGGGCTACGCGGGGAGCGATCCTTCCGGGGCTGAACTGGGCACGAACGGTCTTATGCTGGATGCGGAAGGCCGGCTCGTGATGTGCGATCACGGCAACCGGCAGGTTGCCCGCCTCAACGCCACGAATTTCACGCGCGAGACGATCGCCTCGGCCTATGAAGGCAAGCGCCTCAACAGCCCCAACGATCTGGTTTTTCATTCCAGTGGAGATTTGTATTTCACCGATCCGCCCTACGGGCTTTCCGGCCTGAACGACAGCCCTGACAAGGAGCTTCCTTTCAATGGGGTATACCGTGTCGATACGAGCGGCGAGGTGTCCTTGCTTACGGACGAACTGGGTTTCCCGAACGGGATCGCGTTTTCTCCGGATGAAAAGACCCTGTATGTCGCTAATTCAGGGGGAGCCAACCCGGTCATTCGCGCCTACGATGTACAGGACGACGGAACGCTGGCCAACAGCCGGATCTTTTTTGACGGCAGCGCACTGGTCGCCGACGGGGCGGTGGGGGCGTTCGACGGCATGGCGCTCGATACGGAGGGCAATCTGTTCGCCACAGGGCCTGGCGGCGTACTGGTGCTGACGCCCGAAGGAGAGCATCTCGGCACCATTTCTACGGGGGAACGGATAGCCAACTGCACCTTCGGGGACGACGGCTCGACGCTGTATCTCACATCGGACATGTTGCTTGCGCGCATTCGCCTCGATGCGCAGGGACTCGGGTTCTGATACTTCCCGCAGCGCAGATTCGGGGCAGTGCGGACATGACGCACCCTTTGGGAGGCTGCGGGAAGCACGCTGGCCGCGTCATTTCTCATTATGCGGGGCCGCCACACTACCTGCTTCGTCATTCCTTGCCGGCGCACTCCTCGCAGCCTCTGAACTTCGCGGACGTAATCAGAGTACCTACCCTGTATCAAAAGGGGGCATCCTCGACCCCTGCCCCATCTCCTTCCGCAGGGGTCTGGTAGTAGGTCGTCAGACTTTGGAACCGGGCATATTGATTGATGAAATACAGTTTCACCGTGCCGACCGGGCCGTTGCGTTGCTTGCCGATAATGATCTCGGCGATGCCTTCGAGGGAGTTCCCCTGTTCGTCCACGGTGATGTCGTACCGCTCGGGGCGGTAGATGAAGCATACGACATCCGCATCCTGTTCGATGGCTCCGCTTTCGCGCAGATCCGAGAGTTGCGGACGCTTGTCGCCACCCCGGGTCTCGACAGCACGGCTAAGCTGCGAGAGGGCGATGACAGGAATGTCCAGTTCCTTGGCCATCGCTTTCATGGACCGGCTGATGTGAGAAATTTCCTGTTCCCGGTTGGAGTAACGCTGGGTTGTAGCCACATGCATGAGCTGCAGGTAGTCGACGATCACCAGGCCGATATCATGTTCGGCCTTGAGGCGCCGGCACTTTGCCCGGAGCTCCAGCACGGATAGTCCCGGCGTATCGTCAATGAAAATGGGCGCCTTGGCCAGCCGCCCGGCGGCTTGGGCCAGTTTCTGCCAGTCGTTGTCCTTCATGCGGCCCGTACGGGCGGCCTGGGAATCCACACGGGCTTCCGAGGTCAGCATGCGCATGGCAAGCTGCTCTGCGCCCATTTCGAGGGAAAAAATCGCTACACTTGCAGGATATATGTTGTGCAGTGCGGCGTTGCGCGCACAGGTCAGGGCAAACGCGGTTTTGCCCATCGACGGCCGGGCCGCCACAACGATCAGATCGGATCGTTGCCAGCCGCTCGTCAAATTGTCGAGGTCGGAAAACTCACTGGGAACGCCGGTCACGCCCCCTTCCCGCCCATGAATGGCTTCAAGGTTTTCTATGGTGGTCGTTATTACATCCGACACCTTCGCTGCAGGCCGCCGTATCCCCGTGTTCGAGATTTGAAAAATGTCTGTTTCGGCCTTGTCGAGTAATTCGAAAGTGTCTGTACCGGGGTCGTAGGCATCCCGGACGAGCAGCGTCATCTTTTCGATCATTTGCCGAAGCAGGTGCTTCTGGGCAATGATGCGGGCATGGTATTCGACATTCGCAGCGGCGCTCATGTGGGCTGTGAGCTCGTTCAGATAATCCGCCCCGCCCACCTTGTCGAGCTCCTTGCGCCGCCGGAGCTCCTCTGTCAAGGTGATTAGATCGATGGGTACGCCTTGCCTGAAGAGCTCTGTGAAGGCCGCAAAGATTTTCCGGTGCCTGCCGTCGTAAAAACTGTTTTCGGAGAGGATCTCAATCGTTTGCGGCAGTGCGTCGCGTTCCAGGAGAATCGCCCCGAGCACGGCTTGCTCGATGTCCACGGCCTGCGGCGGCACACGCCCGCCGGGATGCGGGTCCGACATTTCTCTCGGCGGGGCATCCGGCATGGGCGGAGAATATTGTTCCTGCTCGGGCATAAGAGGCGTGTACATGATGCGGGATCGATGGTCAGGCCGCGCTTCCCGTCAACTGGTCGTAGCGTTCGCGAAGCATCTGTACATCCTCCCAGGCGGGTCGTTTCCATCCGGGATTACGCAGCAGTGCTGCCGGGTGATAGGTAACAAGCAATGGGAGGCCATGAAAGTCGTGAAAAATTTGTCTCATGGCCTTCAGGGAATCCTGCCGATCAAGCAACGTCGTTGCCGCCGTCTTGCCGACGCAGAGAAGGATTTTGGGTTGGATCAGAGCGATCTGCTTGTAGAGAATCGGAGCGTGCGCTTTCACTTCCCCTGCGAGCGGGTCCCGATTGTTCGGTGGGCGGCTCTTTAGAATGTTTGCTATGTAGACCTCTTCGCGCGCGAAGCGGATTGCCGACAGGATCTTGTTCAGCAACATGCCGGCTCGCCCTACGAAAGGCTCTCCCTGGGCATCTTCGTCCGCTCCCGGCGCTTCTCCGATGACCATGAGGTCCGCATTCGGATTACCGGTGCCGAACACCGGGTTTTTGCGGGTTTTATCCAGCGGAATGAGCACATTGTCCCGTACGAACGCCTCCACTTCCTCCAGTGTGTTCATCTCGTGCAGCGGGGATTCCGTTGGGATGAGCGCATGAATGCGTGCATAGGCTGATCGGCTGTTACCGGCCCCGGGCTCCGACACGGGCCGGTGGCCGAACAGATCGCCGCCGGCATTTCCGGAAGGCGCTATCCTGCTCGCCGGGGAAGAAGTGTTACGGGCCATTTCGGAGGGTTTGCGATCGGATGCCGGCGTGCGCTCGCCGTCTCCCTTGCCGGAATGCGGAAGCGGTACCAAAGGACCGGCAAGGCTTTGTTCGTGTTCGATGATGGTTTTCAGTTCTTCAAGAAGAGACATTGCCGGCATGAAGTCATAAGCCTTCGTCGAATCAGGGCGGGTGCACCGGGATCGATGCCGGGTTTTGTCCACCGGATTCGTTACGCTGCAGGCCGATCCGAAGTTGAAGTAATGCGATCCAGAATGATTTCTGCGGCTTCCCGTTTGCTCATCATTGGAAGCGCCTCCTCATGCCCATTACGATTGAGGAGTGTGATCCGATTGGTTTCCGTTTCGAAACCTGATTCGGCAGTAAGCATGTTGAGCACAATCCAGTCCATGTTTTTTTCCTGGAGCTTTTTGCGCGCGTTTTCCAGTCCCTCACTGGTTTCCATGGCGAAACCTACAAGGAGTTGCCCCTCGGCCCGGCGTTGTTGCAATGCATAAAGAATATCCGGTGTGCGCCGCAAGTGCAACACCATATTGCCGCTTCCTTTTTTGATTTTTGTCGTGGCGCGTTCCATGGGTGCGTAATCGGCGACCGCGGCAGCCATGATCACAATATCCGCTTCACGGTGCGTCATGACGGCATCGTGCATTTCCTCGGCGCTTTCCACATTGATTCGCTCCACATGCGGGGGGGTCTCGAGGTGTGCCGGGCCGCAAATCAGCGTTACTGCCGCACCGCGCCGGGCGGCCGCTTCCGCAAGGGCAAATCCCATCTTGCCGGAGGAAGGATTACTCAGAAAGCGTACAGGGTCTACATGCTCCCGGGTAGGCCCGGCCGTTACGAGCACCCGTACGTTTTCGAGATCACGAGATACAGGATCGCTGCCTTCCTTGTCTGCAGCGATCATTTCGAGAATGCGCTGCATAATCTCTTCCGGCTCCGGTAAGCGGCCCTGACCCACCAGTCCGCTTGCAAGAAGGCC
>JANQSQ010000375.1 GCA_028283985.1 Rhodothermales bacterium
AACAGTCCGCTTCCTGCCAGCGCCTGTACTTCAAGTTCTTCGTACTGGTGTATGAAATAGTCCACCGTCAGCATGAGAGTGGTGGCAGGCCGAAAAGACGCTCCGGCAGTGAACCGAAACGGCAAGGTGATTTCTTCCTCTTCCTCGACCGTGTGCTTCGCTGTACTCCCATCGAGGTCTACGTGGGTTCCCTCATAACTCACGCTGCGTGTAAGCCGAATGGGTAGTTGGTAGAACACACCGAGTCCCAGCACGTTCGTTTTCCAGTGCAAGCCTCCGGCCGCTGTCCAGCCGCTGTAATCCGAGGTTCCATCCCATCGGATGGAACCATCCATTGTGGCGAAGGAGTAATCGTGCGCATCCTCGCGGAGGAGGAATTGTCCCCGGCTGCTGTGGTGCTGGATATCGTCCGAACCGCCTCTCCAGAAAGAAAGACGAAGCCCGAGATGCACATTGGGCAGGACTTGCATCGCGACAGCAGGCGACACAGCCCGGATCGCGCCTTCCCGTTGGCGTTCGAAAGACGACCAGGTTACTTCCACTTCTTCACCCGGATTAGGACGATCGACCGGGACAGGGCGAAATTGGCCAATGTAGGGATCGAGTACGTTGTCGTTCCTGTCGTAATCGCTCAGATCGGCAACGAGGTGCCAGGCAATGCCAAGCGTAACCGTGCGGTCGCCGAGCGAGAACGGGAAAGCGCCCCCTGCAAAGGCGGGGTAGAATGCGTCCTGGGCGTGAGACCAGTCCGGCGCGGAAAGCGCATCGGAGCGGTACGTTGCAGGATCGAAAAAGTAAAGCGAAATGCCGGCATAGTATCGATTGGGATTCCAGTGCTGCGTTTCCGCCCAGTTACGGGACTGCCATAACCCGGTGACGGAAATAGCAGGGCGCTGTATGCTGGCCAGCCCTGCCGGATTCAACAACATGGTCTCCGGGTTGCCGCCCCCGGAAGCCGCGAACGCACCGCCCATTGCGCGCGCCCGTACCGCCACAGGATCCTGTTGCTGTATGCCTTGTATCGTAAGCGGCTGCATGACTCCCTGGGCCTGGACGGCCGGGATTAGCAGAAGGTTCAGCAAAAGAAGCCGGATGCGCATGACCCTGTAATTACTCGACGGAGAAAGAAAGGCCGAAGCGATGGACGCCTCCGAAAGCATCGCTCATGTCGCTGTAGGAATAATCAATGCCGAGTCCCATGGATCCGATCGATTGTCGCAGTCCTCCTCCGAAGCTCAGCGAGGCCGTGTCGAAATTGTGCTGGTAACCGCCGCGGAGCATGAACCGTTCGAGAAAAACGTATTCAAGACCGGTTGCCCATTGCTGGTCGTAGTCATTGGGCTGGATGAGGTCGAACGTGGTGGTAAGGCGCCCGATTCCGGAACGGGAGAGCAGCCCGTTTACCCCGATCATGTCCATTGCCGCACCAATGCGAAACAGCAAAGGCGCAGGAGAATCCTCTTCTTCAAAGGAGACAGGCGATCCGAAGTTTATGACGGACGCCCCGACGCGCAGCGAGCGAAACCCCGTTTCATAGTTCATTCCAAAGTCAAACAACATCACCTGGCTCGAAGCGAGCCAGAGGTCTTCCCGTGCAAGTTTCACGGTGAAGCCTGCTGAGAAGCGGTCGGTAAAGTTGCGGGCATAGGTGAGACCGGATATCCAGCTTTTAGGGGAAAACGACTGTCCGGTAAGGCCGGGGTTGTAGACCTGTGTTCCATTCCGATCCACGAAACCGAGGTGATCCACCCGGGTCTCCTGGAAATCGCCCATGTCCGCGAAATAGAAATGGAAGCCCAGGTGCCCGAATCTTCCCAGGGAACCGCCGTAAGCCGCTGCATAGTGCGCCGTATCGAGGAACCAGTCCACCCGGTCAAGGGAAAGGGTGTGCCCGGTGGCGCGCGCCAGACCCGCCGGATTCCAGTAGAGTGCATCCGCCCCCGCGCCCAAAGCGACATAGGCCGTGCCGAGACCCGCCGCATGAGCATTGGGGGCCACTTTGAGGAACTGCATGGAGGACGTACCTACCTTTTGGCCCCAGCCCGTCGACGCCGGCAGGAGGAGCAGGAGCACGGTGGTGCATCGAAAGACTATTTTTGTGATGGTGCTCATTTGATGACCACGAATTTGCCCCGGTACATTTGCCCGTCCGATGCGCGTACGACGAAGAAATACACCCCGGAAGCGATTTCCTGATCGTTCCGGGTCACCTGGAACCAGGGGGTGGAATATTGCGCCGCATCATGTTCGATCGTTTGTACAAGCTGCCCGCTGTATGAATAGATCTCGATAGTGGCTTGCTCCGGAAGTCCATAGAAGCCGATTTGCTGCCCGGGCGAGTTGTTTCCCGTTCCGCCGCCGGTAAAGCCGCTGTTCAGATAGAACGGGTTGGGCACCGCATGGACCTCGGTGAGCTCTACGGCAGGTCCAAGCCCGGCCGTGGATTGCGTGAGGTTTGTTCTTCCACTGGCGTTGCCTGCCGCATCCACCGATGTTACGGAGTACCACTGCGATTCCCCGACGATCGTTTCATCGTCCACGACCTCGTACATATCTCCATCCACAAGGTGTTGTGCACTGCCTACCGGCACTTCGGCCAGAAGCGTCCACGGCCCGATGGCGGCACTCGATTTGTATACATGGTACATAACGGGAGGGCCCGTCAGGCGGGGGTGCGTGAAGTCCTCTTGCGCTCGTCCCCATCGAATCACCGAGTGCGCGAATTCGTTGTTGCTTATGACGGTGATAGGGGCGGGGGGCGGAGTGGGTATCTGGTATAGACCGTCTGGCAGGTTGTCCTCGGGCCAGAGTGGAAGAACCGGAGGATTGCCCGTATAGGCATTGTAGGCCATGTCCGCCACATCCTTCACCGTCCGTACGTCGGAATTCACGTAGTCGGGATAGCCGTAGTCGCCGAGGTAATTTTGCGTAAGAACCTGTCCCGAGGAAGGATCTTTCACTTCGTCGTTCCATCGCGGGACGAGATGCCAGGGCAGTTGCTCGTCGATCACCTCGCCCAGCCCGCCGCCTTCATCCCAATCGTTGGGATCTTCCGTGGCGCCGTACCCGACCACTTCCGCGTAGGAGAACTCGATTTTCTCTCCCTGTTCCAGGATGTAGGGGCCGAAAACGATATGGTGACCGACCGCTTTATACGACTGACGGAAATTGTATGCGCCCCGCCCGGTCCAGCGGAGCGAATCCGGGTCTTCCGTTCCGGGTGGAGGCGGAAAGACCGTTTCCCGGTATGGGGTGTAGGTGCCGCTCCAACGGGTATAGGGGACTAACTTGGGTATCATCTTGTCTTCCCTCGAATTCCCGCTCTCCACTTTATTCATGAACGGCTGTTTGAGCGTACTGTCCCCGGTGATCATCCGATCATTGGAAACACGGGGATCGAGGGCGAACGTTTCACCCCGTTTGGCGAGGTGATTCCTGTCGTAGAACAGCATCTGGATACCGGGAACCTGAGGCGACATCAGCCCTCCTCCTTGCTGGCCCGAACGGGCGAATGTCGAGAAATACTTCGGTTCCGGCTTGCCGCCGTCGGAAAAATCGGTGTCCAGGCCATTGCCGTTGTTGACGACATAGCGCAACCAGCGATGGCGATCGAAATATCCGAACAGATCGTTTTTATACATGAAGTCGTATTCCCATGTCCCGTACCATCGCTGGAAGCCCAGCATGGATGGCGCGACGCCGTAGTGAAAGCCGATAAGCACTTCATATAACGTCTCGTCGGTATCTGCTATGCCGTCGCCATCCGTGTCCCCCGTGTTTTCGAAGGTATATTCGAAAATGATCAGATCGTCGTAATCCGGGTAGCTCCAGGCCCGCGTGGTACGGGTTACGGTGATGCCGGTGTTCGTCGCCCATTGGGACACGATAACCTCTTCCGCCTCATCCGGATTATAGTTCGGGTTGAGCGTGCCGTCATCGAGCAAGGGATAATTCTCGATCCGCTCGATGGAGATAGGGAATGAATACACGCCTGCAACGGTGATCGGGATGTGTTGGCCGGAAGACCCGCCAAACGAGTATAGCCGCTGCGTAAGATCGAACGGATTGGCGTCTTTATAAGAGGCGGCAATGGAAATACCGCCTCCTATGATGTTGTGCTGCCCGCTGTACTGGAGTCCGTCGATGATGGTGGCGGAGTTGCCGGGCCATTCCATCAACGGATCGAGCGTGATATCGTGGTCGCGATAGTGCCATCTTCGCCCGATCTCGCCGGTGTTATAGATGGTCTCATGCAACATTCCGCGCTTGTGCACACGTGACTCGCGAAGTTGTTGCCCCTCGACCGTGTCCGTACACAACAGGAGCGGCAACGCAAGGAGTGCGGTGATGCGTACCATCATGGCGGATATTTTTCTTCGTTCGATCTTTTTCACAGGTCCACGACCACCCCCAGGCGAATGGAGCGGGGCGGGTTGCTGTAGATGCGGAAGGTTTGCAGGGCGGCAAGGTTGGGATTGTTGCTGTCCGGCAGTGCGTATTCAATGTCTTCCCCATCCTCGTACCGTCGTAGCGTCTCGGAGTCAAGGAAAACCCGGTTGTAGTTGTACACCCTTACATTGAAGAGATTGAATACCTCAGCGAAGACGGAAAGACGCGTTCCCTGTCGAGACACGCGGAGGGTCTTCGTGACCTTGAGGTCGGTGTTGTGCTCTCCCGGCGTGCGTTCCGTATTGAGCTTGGCGTAGTTATCGCCGAGGAGTTCGCTGGGCGTGTAGGGGCGCCCGCTTCGGCTGT
>JANQSQ010000385.1 GCA_028283985.1 Rhodothermales bacterium
CCGCCCGTATCGGTATCTCTGCCGAGCGTATTCCGCTCTCTGTCTCCGTTGCGATTCGCCCCTTCGGCAAGGCCTTCTTCGCCGTCCGTTTCACCGGTCAACTGCGCTGCCACCTTGCGCCAGTCCGTTTCGCAGCGCGCAATGTGGTGGGGCAGTTGACCGGTGAAACGGATGGCGAAGACGACCTTGTCGAGAGGATGAAGCGCAACGGAGACAGGGAGCGGAATACGCCCGGCAGAGATACCGATACGGGCGGCTCCGGGCAGCGCAGCGGAACGGACAATCGGGATGCGCCCGTTCGGAAGCGCATTCACTACCAGAAGCACATGGCGCATCATCTGCTTCCGAAAATGGAAGGGCCCTGGCTGGAACGGCTGACCCATGCCTTCCTGATCCGCGATCCAGCAGAGATGGCGGTGTCGCTGGCCCGCATCACGGAGAATCCCGGACCGGACGATACCGGACTGCCGAACCAATGTGCGCTGTACCGGCGCGTAACGCAAAAGCTGGGGCGTCCGGCCCCTGTAATCGACGCGCGCGATGTGCTGGAAAACCCGGCCGGCGTGCTCGAAAAACTCTGTGCGGCGCTCGGCGTACCCTGGACTCCGTCCATGCTCTCCTGGGAGCCGGGCCTGCGGCCTGCGGACGGCGTCTGGGCTCCTCACTGGTACGACCAGGTCGCTACCTCCACGGGATTCCGGTCCCGCCCCCTGGGAAACCGGGAGGTCCCGGAAACACTGTACAAACTTGTCGAGGCCTGCCGCCCCCTGTACGAAGCATTGCACCGCAACCGGATCACCGTCTGATATGCTCCAGACCTTCGACGAGCGCAACCGGAATATCCTTGTCAATATCAACGGTACGCTGACGCCCCGGGACGAGGCGGGTGTGAGCCCGTTCGACAGTGCGGTACAGGGCGGAGATTTCGTATGGGAAGGGCTTCGCCTGTACGAGGGCCGCATCTTTCGCCTTATCGAACATCTTGATCGACTGAAAGCGTCCGCGCAGGCGCTGGCGTTTGCCGTCATCCCCTCTCATGAGGAAATCATCGAGGAAGTGCGGCGCACGCTGGAGGCCAACGGCATGCGGGACGGGGTGCATATCCGCCTGTCGCTGACGCGGGGGGTGAAAATCACGTCGGGTATGGACCCGCGCCTGAACCGGAGCGGCCCGACGCTGATCGTGCTGGCCGAATACAAAGCTCCGGTGTACCCGACGGACGGGTTGACGCTGATAACAAGTTCCATCCGGCGGTTTCCACCCGACTGCCTGGATCAGAAGATTCACCACGGGAATCTGCTCCAGTCGATCCTGGCGAAAACGGAAGCGAATGCGGCGGGAGCGGACGATGCGCTGATGCTGGACCGCAGCGGGTTCATCGCCGAAACGAACGCCACGCATATTTTTCTGGTAAAGAACGGGATCGTGCTGACGGGGCATACCCATGCCTGCCCGGAAGGCATTACCCGGCAGGTTGTGCTGGAATTGTGCGCAGCGCACGGCATCGAGTCCGACGTGCGGAATCTGTCTCTGGCGGAAGCGTACAGTGCGGACGAAATGTTCTGCACCGGAACGATGGGCGAACTGGCGGGCGTTACGCGGCTCGACGGACGGATCATCGGCGACGGGCGTATCGGACCAATGACGCAGCGCCTTGCCGGGTTGTACCGGGAAGAAACCGCGCGCAGCGGGGTCGTGGTGGTGGAATGAAGGTGGCGGCAGGGGAACCGGAAACGCTTCTTGCTCTTTCTATGGAATGTTTAGAGATGCCCGGCCTGTCGGCTCTGTAATATCCCGCATCCTGCACGATTTCATCCCCAAACCTTACTACGTCATGCCTTCCTTCCGCTCCATCGCTAAAATCGCCTTTTGCCTGCTCGCCGCCGGCGGACTTCTTTCGCAAGCAGCCTCCGCGCAGGACATGCCCCGCACCGACGCGCCCGAAGGCGCTTCGGTATATATCATCAGCCCGGAAGACGGCGCCACCATCGAAGGCGGCAAAGTACATGTCGTGTTCGGCCTGAAAGGCATGGGCGTGGCCCCCGCAGGCATCGACTACCCCGACACCGGGCACCATCACCTGCTGGTCAATGCGGAAGAGCTGCCCCCCATGGATATGCCCATCCCCACCGATGAAACCCATCTCCACTTCGGCATGGGCCAGACGGAAACGACTCTTGAGCTGGAACCGGGCGTGTACACCCTGCAACTACTCGTCGGGGACAAAAATCACATCCCCCACGATGCGCCCGTGATGTCGGAGAAAATCACGGTGACGGTGGAGTGAGTAATTCTCTTCGCGCCATAGCAAAAATCGTTTGCTGCCTGCTTGTAATCGGCGGGATTTCTCTCCAAGCGGCTCTGGCGCAGAATATATCCGGCGCCGTCGCACCTGACCCCGACCCGGCGCACCACACGAATCCCAAAGACGGGGCAGCGATCGGAAGCGACTTCGCCGACAACACGTTCGGCTACGATCCAGGGGCTCTGCCGGAAACGACCAAAAGGACTACCCTGACGGCCAACCGGTTTTATATCGGACTCGAAGCAGGCGTTTCCCTATCGGGACATCTCGACATTTCCCAGTCCTTCGTGAACCACCCGACCCGGTGCGATCCGTTTTTTTACGCCCCCGGCGCGGCGCCGACCGACGGAGAATGCGCAGCGGGACAAATATCCACGATTGAAAACGTATTCGCTCCCGGTACGGGCTTCGCCGGCAGTGCGGCGCTGGGGTATACCCTCGGCAACGGACTGCGTCTCGAGTTAGA
>JANQSQ010000389.1 GCA_028283985.1 Rhodothermales bacterium
CGTACCCGCGCTTGGGCTGGGCACCTATCTGCTTACGGGGCGGGCCTGCCGGCGCAGCGTGGCGGAGGCTATCGATACAGGATACCGGCACATCGACACGGCGGCGGTCTACGGGAACGAAAAAGAAACGGGACAGGGACTGCGCGACACAGGCGTCGCGCGGGAGGACATTTTCCTGACGACGAAAATATGGATGGATAATCTGATTCCGACCCGGATCGCCCCGGCAACCGAAGAAAGCCTGTCCAGACTCCGCACGCCCTACGTCGATCTGCTCCTCATCCACTGGCCGACTCCGGCCATGGAATTGGAAGCATGCCTCGATGAAATGCAGGCTCTGCAGGCGGCCGGCAAGGTGCGCCACATCGGGGTCAGCAATTTCCCTCCCGCCCTGATGCGGAGGGCCGCCGCACACGCGCCCATTTTCTGCAATCAGGTGGAATATCATCCCTATCTGGACCAGAGCGCGTTGCGTGCTCTGGCACAGGAATGCGATGCGATGCTTACAGCCTACAGCCCCCTTTGTCGCGGGGCGGTATTGCGGGATAACACCCTGAAAGACATCGCGGCGGCGCATAACAAAACGCCCGCGCAAGTCACCCTGCGGTGGCTGCTCCAGCTCGACCGCGTAGCCGCTATCCCGAAGTCCTCCGGTCCGCAGCACCGGGAGCAAAATTTCGACCTGTTCGATTTCGAGCTCGATCACGAGGAAATGCGCCGGATCGACGCCCTGGCGTGCGGAAAACGCATAGGGGACCCTTCATGGGCGCCGGCGTGGTAACCATAAAGCATGGCATAAATCACCTCCCGTCGCTATTATTATCTGGATTATCGAATCCGGCGCCGCCCAATCCACACCGAACCGTAAAAATCATGCATACCCATCGCTTGAACACACTGCTCCTGCTGGCAAGCTTGCCTCTGCTCATTATCGCGGGATGCAGCGCATCCGAAGGAAACGACCGCCACATGGTAGACGCATCCATGTGCGACGAAGATAACGGCGGCCTTGTCCTGCCCGACGGATTCTGCGCCGGCGTCGTGGCGGACAGCGTGGGACGCATCCGGCACATCGTCGTGGACGCAAACGAAGACATTTACGTGATACACCGGCGCCTCACGGATGCCGGCGGCATCACGGCGCTCCGGGATACGGACAAGGACGGCAAGGCCGATTCCATGCACAGTTTCGGCGCCATCGCCGGCACCGGTCTCGAACTGTATGACGGCCACCTGTACGCTACCACGGATTCTTCGGTGCACCGGTTTGCTTTCGAAGGCGACGGGTTGGCGCCCATGGGCGATCCCGAACTCATTGTAGGGGGCTTCCCGGCAGGGCAGGAACAGGTGCAGCACGCTTCCAAAGCGATCGCTTTCGACGACGCAGGATATCTGTACGTGAACGTGGGCGCCCCATCGAACGCGTGCCAGGAAACCATGCGTATGCCTGGATCTCCGGGTGTCGACCCCTGTCCCCAACTCGAGCGGTCGTCCGGCGTATGGCGGTTCGACGCGACCACAGCCGGACAGACCCAGGAAGCGGATGGGCATCATTTTTCGACAGGCATCCGGAACGGTCTGGCGATGGCGTGGCACCCCGGCGCCGGCAGCATGTACGTCGTGCAGCACGGCCGCGACCAGTTGAACACGCTGTGGCCGGACTACTATACGGACGAGCAAAATGCCGAGCTGCCCGCCGAGGAAATGTTTCGACTCTACGACGGATCGGATTTCGGCTGGCCGTATTGCTATTATGACCAGCAGCAGGAGATGAAACTCCTCTCCCCCGAATACGGCGGAGACGCCACGGAAGTCGGGCGGTGCGCCGACACGGGGGCCCCGGTGGCCGCGTTCCCGGGGCATTACGCCCCCAACGATCTGGTCTTCAACACGCAGGAGCACTTCCCGGCGCATTACGGAAACGGCGCCTTCATCGCTTTTCACGGTTCCTGGAACCGGGCGC
>JANQSQ010000390.1 GCA_028283985.1 Rhodothermales bacterium
TTCATGTATTTTATAAATACCCAGGATCCCAATATATCGGATCCGAGACTTGCTCAGCAAATATATAATGTGCAACGAGGTTTTTGGAGAGGAGGCCAGCCACTCACGGCCAGCGGGAATGGTTTTCAGACGGATGGACCGATCACCAAGTTTGCTTATCCGGGCGATCCCGTAACGGGCGAATACTGGAGCGAGGTGAACAATGACGGCAACGGATCCCGCAATCAATCGGGCGACCGTCGTCTGGTGGTATCCACGGGTCCGTTCACTTTGCAACCGGGCGACAGCCAGGACATCGTGTTCGGGGTCGTGTTTGCGCAGGGTACGGATAACCTGAGCTCCATTTCGGCGCTCCGGGGCGCGGACGTGCTGGCGCAGGCGGCCTATGACGTGGATTTCAACATTCCTTCGCCCCCGCCTCCGCCTCCCTTGTGTAACCCCAATTCATCCAATGCCCAGCTGCACCCGGGATCGGGCAATTGTTTGTACGCTTCAGAATTGGACGGGCAGGCGCATCTCGTGTGGGGGTACCCGTCCAACAGCGAGAATTATCTGGGCGCGTTCGACGCCGCCGATCCGTTCCTTGCGGATTTGGACTTTGACGACAAGACGTACACGTTCGAGGGTTTCAATATCTACCGATATCCGACATCTGCGTTTGCTTCGGAGCAGCGCGAGCATGTGATGACGTTCGACCTTGCGAACGGGATTACGAAGGTAACCGATCCGGTATTCGACGGCGACGTGGGCGATTTTCTTCAGCAGGTATCCGCCCGGGGGACCGACAGCGGGGTACAGTATCACTTTTCCCTGTCGAATCTGACGAACTACACGGATTACTACTACGGGGTGTCGGCGTACGCCTACAGCCCGAACTCCACGCCGCGTATTCTTGAGAGCCCTCCGACGAACATTACGGTTCGTCCCTCTCGCATTGCTTCCACGCAAGGGGGTTCGTCACTGAGCAGCGGCACCACCGACGCCGATTCCTCGGCGGTGGCGGTGGCGCAGAGCGGTCAGGGTGTGGTGACGTGGCGCATCGTGGATCCGGCCCAGGTGACGGGTTCGAACTACCTGGTGGAGTTCATTCCGCTGGACGATGTGACAGGCCCGGGGGGCGTTTCCGGCGCCGGCAAGCTGGCGTACAAGATTGTGCGCGAATCCGACGGGAAGGTGATCATCGACGGGGCCGATTATTTTGCGCGCACGGGCGAAGAGACACCGCAGGCGCAGAACGTGCTGGCGTTCGACGGGCTGACGGTATCGATCGATGCTCCGCCCCCTGCATTCGATGCGTTCCAGGTGGTGGCGAATGCGGCGGGGCCGCTTTCGCCGCCTGCATGGGCTGCTGGGAACTGGCCCGGATTCCCCGGTCCGGCGGGCGTTCCCGTGCCGAGTTCGGCAGGTCTTCCCGGTCAGCAGTCCACGATCGACAGCATATTCGGCTGGTTCATTCACACATGGCCGAACGGTTCGCGGGAAGATTATTCTGCGTTCCTGGCGCGCACGCTTCAGTACACGGGCGGTTTTGGCGCGTCGTTCAACGGGATCGGCCATATCGTTCCGAACGACGTGGAGATACGTTTCACGGGCAACGGCAAGGCGTGGATCAAGCCGGGCTGGGCGGATACGCAGGCAGGGAAGGTGGTGGACGTGCCGTTCGAGTGGTGGAATACAGGCACAAGTCCGGATGCTTCGGACGATGTGCGTCTGATACCCTTCTTGTACGACTACGACGACAATGGCAGGTGGAATATTCTGTACGATGCTCTCGATCCGACGGCCGATCCGGGTTGGGCGGACCACGAGGTGTCGAGCGCAGGCAACGATCCCTGGACGGATCCGGTGTATGTGATGCATCCGACGAACGCTACGCCGGGCCAGCAGGGCTATGAGGATGCGATGGCGAAGTACGAGGAGTTGGGCGCGGGCGCGCTGGATGCCGGATGTTCGGACTGGTATTATCCTCCGGGTAATGCGGATGTGCCGGAGTGCGACACATGGAATTACATGTCTCGTACGGTGTTCGTATTCTGGAACGGCGGGGACGTATCGGCTGCTACGGGGCCTCAGGATTACGTACAGGCGGAGCCGGAGACAGGTACGGTGTTCCAGATCAAGACGACGAAGCCTCACCAGCCGGGGGATGTATTTCGTATCGAGACGGCGGGCATGGGCCGCGCGACGGGCGACGCGGGGGTACTGGAGGCGTCGGTCGAAGACATCGGCATCGTCCCGAACCCGTACCGTGGTCGTTCGGCGTACGAGACGGGCAACGAGGATCGCCGCGCGCGTTTCACGAATCTGCCGCAGACGGCCACGATTCGCATCTACACGGTAGCCGGCACGCTGATCCGCACCTTGTACAAGGACGGTCCGAGCACGTCATTGGACTGGAACCTTACGACGGACAGCAACTTGCCGGTAGCCAGCGGCATGTACTTCATTCATATCGACGTTCCGGGCGTCGGAGAGAAGGTTATGAAGTTCGGGGTCATTAACCGGGAAACGAACATCAACATCTTCTAACCGAACCGATCACATTCGAACTCGAGACCAAAGGCTTACAACCATGAAAAAGCAATATCGACACCTTATCGTCGTGTTGGCCCTCCTGCCGGGACTCGTTGCGTTCGAGGCCCTGGGGCAAAGCAACGAGCGGTTCGGGACCGCCGCCCTGTCGGAGTTGACGGTGCCGGTTACTCCGCGAACCATTGCGCTTGGCTCTACCCTGACCGGCGGTATGAACGGAGCCTCGGGTGTGGAGGCGCTTATCTCCAACCCGGCGGCGATTCTGGTCAATCCGAGTACGACAGCTATGTTCAGCCGCATGAA
>JANQSQ010000400.1 GCA_028283985.1 Rhodothermales bacterium
TCCTCTCTGTGTCGGGCTATAACCTGAACCGGATAGGCGAAGAAAGCGAAGGCCGAAACGCGGCGTCCGGGGTCCTCCGACACGTAGCCATCGGATGGGAATTCTTTTTCAGCGATGCGTTCCGCATCCGGCTGGGATACAACCACCGGCAGCATCAGGATCTGAAAATGAAAAATCGGCTGGATCTGGCCGGTGTGGGCGTGGGGTGCGGAATTGCGGTGGCAAGCTTCCGCTTCGACTATGCCTTCAACTCCTGGTCAACCCTCGGTGGCCTGCATCAGATCACCGTACGTACGGGGATCTGATCCTGCCGCTACTATAGGATAGGATACTCTTTCCCTGTTCAGGATTCTCCTGTAAAAGGTTCTTTTTATGCTCCTCTAAATGAATCCGGGGGGTGGCGCGCATACCGTGCCGCATACGCTCCAGGACCTCTTCGATATCCATGCCCTTGTCCAGCCAGATGAAAGGCGCCGTGTACGTGAGGCTGTGCGGGCTGACTTTTTTGTCTTTGTCCCGTTTCAGGTTGGCCGCCGCAAGATACCGGTTGATCCGGCTTCGAACGGAACGCGTGTTCAGGCGCTGCCCGTTCGATCGATGGCCATGGGACACAAATAACGGATGTTCGGGCAGCACGGCATCGCGCGCTGCGAGATAGCGTTCTATTTTTTCGATCACCGGAGGGTCCAGGGGCGCCTGCTGATCCTTGTCGGTGCGCCCCTTGCCCTGCACCCGCAAAAACCTTCCGAGCAAAGTATGTTCGATGTCCCGTACATCGGCTCGTATGATCTCGATCTCGCTGAGCCCTGCATACAGCATCAGGTACACGATGGCCTGATCCCGTTTCCCAAGCAGGGTCGTATCGTCAAGCACACGCAATAATTGCCGGATGTCCGATTCCGTAAGCACAGCGCGGGAGTACGACAATGGACGGGGGTTCCCCTTGACCGCGAGCGCCGGGTTCTCGTCCATCAGCCCGATAACGACAAGATATTGACAGAACTGCCGGAAAGCGGTCAGGTAGGTGGATACGGATGCTTCGCTCAGCGAGCGCGTCTCCATCAGATAGGCCTTGTATGCCCGAACGCCATCCTCTGAGAAGCGAAATGTATCGGCCTGACCGGCAAACCACCGTTCGAATTCACGGAGCGCCCGGCTATAGGTCCCCACCGTATCGCCGCTCTTTTCTCTGAGGTACTCCCGCTGAAAATCCTGCAACCGCTTTGCAAGCTCGCCGGTTGTCAGTTTGAGGGATTCGATGTGTGACGAAGCCATTATTGCCCATGATGAAGTATCCTGCGATACACCACAGAATAGCCCCCCGACAGGTTAAATGCAATAACGGAATTTCAGGAACCGGCGCCCATCGATTCCACGATGCGGACGAAACTTGTCAGAAATGAAGAAGCCATGGCCCCGTCGATAATGCGGTGGTCGTAGGAAAGAGACAACCAGGCCATTTGCCGCACGGCAATCACGTCGCCGAGCTTCGGATCTTCAATGACCACGGGGCGCTTCCGGATTCGCCCCACGGCGAGAATAGCCACTTGGGGCTGGTTGATGATGGGCGTTCCCTTGATCCCCCCGATCGGACCGATGTTCGTGATGGTGAACGTGCCTCCCTGCAGATCGTCGGGTTGCAGCTTTTTGTTGCGCGCCCGGTCGGCAACATCCGCCACCGACCGCGCCAGATCGGCAAAAGATTGACGCCCGGCATTGCGAACGACCGGAGCGACCAGCCCGGTCCTGCCGATCGCCACCGCAATATTGATATGGTAATCATCCCGCAGCATAATCTGGTCCCCGTCCACAGACGCATTCAGCACCGGATGCTCGCGGAGCGCCTCTATCGCCGCATGAACAAAAAACGGGGTATAGGTCAATTTGGCGCTCTCCCGCTCCAGAAACGCCTCTTTTTCCCGTTGGATGAAGGCGACAAGGTCCGTCATGTCCACTTCTGCAAAAGAAGTTACATGCGGAGAGGTCGCCTTCGAACGGACCATGTGCTCCGCAATGATCTTCCGGGTACGATCCATTTTAACGACCCGCACCTCGGGTCCTTCGACAGACTCGACGGATTGCAATTCCGGAAATCCGGGTTCGTCCTCTGACCGGCTGGCCACATAATTGAGCACGTCCTTCTTCGTGACTCGTCCATCCCGGCCCGAACCCGTAATAGATTCGAGTTCGGCAGTGCTTACCCCTTCCTGTTCGGCAATGGAGCGCACCAGCGGAGAAAAGAACGAGTCGCTTGCGCCCTCTTTCGGAACGGCAGCGCCCCTCGGTGCGAACGCGGCTGCCTCGGTATCATGATCGGATGGCGGCTCGGGCGCTACCGGAGCAGGGGGATCGGGCGCCGGTTCGGACTCCGGCGCCTCGCTGACCGGTTCAGGAGCCTGGGGCGCTTCCTCGTTCTCGTCCGTAATCACGGCAAGCAACGTACCCACATCCACCGTCTCGCCCTCCGCCACCAGAATTTCAGCCACAACGCCTCCAACAGGCGACGGTACATCCGTGTCGACTTTGTCGGTTCCTATCTCAAGCAGCGTTTCGTCCTGCTCGATGCGCTCGCCGGGCTTCTTGTGCCATTCGACCACCGTGCCTTCGGTGATACTTTCGCCCATTTGGGGCATAGTAATTTCAACCCTGGCCATATCCGCTTTGCGATGATTGCTACCGGGACCCGCGACCGTATTTTATGCGATAAGCGGCGCAATTACCAGTGCGACCACCGCTATCAATTTAATCAGAATATTCAAACTGGGACCGCTCGTATCCTTGAGCGGATCGCCGACCGTATCGCCTACTACCGAAGCTTTGTGGGCATCGCTGCCCTTCCCGTACATGGTCCCGCTGATGGAAATGTTCCCTTCGATCAACTTCTTGGCGTTATCCCAGGCGCCGCCCGCATTGGCCTGAAAAATAGCGAAAAGTACGCCGGAAACCAGTACCCCGGCCAGCAGCCCGCCCAACATGTTTTTGTCGATGAACCCCACAATGACCGGCGCCGCGATGGCCAACAGGCCCGGCGCAATCATTTCGCGAATAGCCGCCTTCGTGGAAATATCGACGCACCGTGTGTGGTCGGCCGAAACCGTGCCTTCGCGCAGCCCGGGAATTTCCCGGAATTGCCGCCCCACTTCGATAATCATGTGACCCGCCGCCCGGCCCACGGCGCCCATCGCCATGGCGCTGAACACGTACGGCAACATGGCCCCGAGCAACAATCCGGCCAGGATGCGCGGATTGGCCACATCGATGTTGGGCACTTCTGCCTGCTGCAGGTACGCAGCGAAAAGAGCCAGCGCCGTCAACGCGGCGGAACCAATGGCGAACCCCTTCCCGATCGCGGCGGTCGTGTTTCCGACCGCGTCGAGTTTGTCGGTGCGCGCCCGGACCTCTTCCGGCAACCCCGCCATCTCGGCAATGCCGCCTGCATTGTCGGAGATCGGCCCGTACGCATCGACTGCAAGTTGAATGCCGGTCACCGACAACATGCCCACCGCCGCAATGGCGATACCGTACAGCCCGGCAAAATGGTATGCCCCCAGAATCGCCATAGCCAGAATGACCGCCGGAAGACCCGTGGAAAACATGCCCACTCCGAGACCGGCAATGATATTCGTGGCGGATCCGGTTACGCTTTGCCTGGCGATACCGCGCGCCGGGCGCGCCTGCGTAGAGGTATAGTATTCCGTGACCAGGCCGATGGAAACCCCTGTAAACAATCCGATCAATACGGTCCAGAACACGCCCAGCGAGGTGTATTCCATGCCCGCGGCCTCCCATTGCGCCGGCAACATGCCCCGGATGATGAAATACGCCAGTACGGCCATAAGGGCCGCCGCTCCGAATCCGCCGGTGTTGAGCGCTTTCTGAGGATTCCCTCCTTCCTTCACTTTGACCGCCAGCGAACCGAGAATCGAAACGACCACGCCAACGCCCGCAAGCGCCAACGGCAGCGTAACGCCGCTGAGTTCCGCCACCCCGGCCTCTGCAAAGGGGCCGACGAACACGGCGCCCAGCACCATGGCCGCGATAATAGAGCCGACAAACGACTCGAAAAGGTCTGCCCCCATGCCAGCGACATCCCCTACGTTATCTCCCACATTGTCCGCGATCGTGGCAGGATTGCGGGGATCGTCCTCGGGGATGCCCTCATATACCTTACCTGCCAGATCGGCGCCCACATCGGCGGCCTTCGTATAGACGCCGCCGCCCACGCGCGCAAACAGCGCGATCGAGGAAGCCCCCAACGAAAAGCCGGAAATGACCTGGATAATCTTCGCGGCATCCCATCCGACGCCACTGTACGCAAGAAAAAGTCCGCCCAGTCCCAGCACACCCAATCCCACCACGCACAAACCCATGACCAGGCCGCCCGAAAAAGCCACGTTGAGCGCAGGGGCCAGACCGGTCCGCGCCGCATTGGCCGTGCGGACGTTGGCGCGCGTCGCGACGGTCATCCCGATAAACCCGGCCAGGCCGGAAGCCAGCGCACCGGTCACGAACGAAACGGCAATGAGCCAGGATGTGTCCGGCGCCGCCATGTTCACCACAGCCAGAAATACGGCCACCACCACCACAAAAACCGAAAGCACGCGGTACTCCCGGCGCAAAAACGCCCGGGCGCCCTCCGGAATATACCCGGCGATCTCCACCATCTTCTCCGTACCCGTACTCT
>JANQSQ010000411.1 GCA_028283985.1 Rhodothermales bacterium
GCCAAACTTCACTCCTCGCGCCTTGATTGACGCCGTGCCTGACGGAACAGAGCATTGCTGCATGGTGGTAACAGGCCTTGGATGCTTACGACCGTCCGAAGACAAAATACAACACACAGCCCAGCACCGGAAAGAAAACAATAACGAGGGCCCATCCCACCTTGTTGCCGACGGATTTTGAACTGCCGATCAATTCGACCAGCGCGATGATGTCGAGGATGACGATGATGATCCCGAAACATCCGAGGGATCCGAAATTACCGGCGCGTTCGAATAGATTCGGACCGCATCCGGCAAGGAAAAGGGTTGCGGCGAGCGCAAGCGGTGCAGAGGCTGCAAGCGGAATCGGGCGGTGCGCGGGGTTATGCATGGCGTGGGGAGCGGGAAATTTCAAGGGGGTGTTTCGGCAAAAGGCTTTCCGGGCAGGATAACAAGGCTCTGTAGGGCGCTATGCGGGTTTTTCGCCCGGATGAAAAGCCGGCCTTACGCTTGTGCTACGGGAACGCATGCGGTCCGGTTACGTTTTTGCGAGAAAATCTTTGGCAGGCATTGCCTGTTTTTGGCTGCCGAAGGCTTGCCCTCTTTCCTTTTTTCCGCCTGACCATGCGCATCGGTTCTCTCGAATTCGGCAGGTATCCCCTGTTTCTTGCGCCTATGGAGGATGTGAGCGATCCGCCGTTCCGCATCCTGTGCAAGCGGTACGGGGCCGATTTGCTCTACACCGAGTTTATCTCCAGTGGGGGATTGCTCTACGACGCAAAAGATTCCCTGCAAAAGCTGGATATCTATGAAGAGGAGCGCCCGGTCGGCATACAGCTGTTCGGCGGCGATGTCGAACAGGTGCGAGAGGCGGTATCTGTCGTGGATCGGGCCAACCCGGACCTGATCGATATCAATTTCGGATGCCCGGTTCGCAAGGTGGTATGCAAGGACGGCGGGGCTGGCATTCTGCGCAATCTGCCAAAGATGCTGCAGATCACCGAGGCGGTGATCGAGCGCGCCACGCGGCCCGTGACGGTCAAGACGCGCCTGGGCTGGAATGACGACTCCATCCGGATCATAGAAGTGGCGCGCATGCTGGAGGAAGCGGGCATTGCGGCACTGGCTGTACATGCGCGGACGCGCAGTCAGATGTACCGGGGCGACGCCCGCTGGGAGTGGCTGCGCCGCATCCGGGAAGAGGGCGTCCGGGACATTCCGCTCATCGGAAACGGAGACGCCACCGATCCGGTCAGAATACGGGATATGTTCGCCGAGACGGGTGTGGATGCCGTGATGATCGGGCGCGGCGCGATCGGCAACCCATGGATTTTCCGGGAAACGAAGGTCTGGCTGGAAACGGGAGAGAAGATGGATCCGCCCGGTTGGGAGGAGCGTCTCGCCGTGGTAGCCGAGCATCTTGCGTTGAAATGCGAATGGTTGGGCGAGAGAAAGGGAGTGCTTGAGATGCGGCGGCATTACGGAGGATATTTTAAGGGATTCCGGAATGCCGGTCTGCTGCGCGCGGCGCTCATGGAGCAGGACACGATGCAGGACACGCTCGAAACGCTTCTGAATTTCGAAGAAAGCGCTCCTTATGCCCGGGTGCCTGTCCGGTCCCTTGCGTCACGCAGGAAGGTCGCCGCTCGTCCCGTCCTGCCCCGGACCGTTCGGGGTGTTTCCGTCGAGTCCCTTTCCGGCGCGCCGGCGCGCTCGAGCGCGGGATCGACTCAGTAGCAGGCTGTCCAGGGCATAGATGGAGCCTCCCCCGGTCACGAACAATATCAGGGTTGTGAACGGCTCCCAGATCACCAGGCCGCCCGCGGTGCCGAGCACGCCCCCGAGATATTTGATGTATCGGAGTTGTTCGTTGGAAGCGTTCAGGATGAGCGCCTCCAGTTTGTCTTCATTGTACTTCTGCATATTCGACACGACGATGCCATAGACGTCGAGCCGTTCGATAAACCCGAGTACAATGCGCGCAGACCAGTTCTCGATGTCCTCGGCACGGCCCTCGATTTTGTCCGGCAGTTGATCGAGTACGGGGTCCAGTTCGTCCAGTATCGTATCCATCGAGGCAGGAATTTCCTTGACTATTTCTTCCAGCCGCCGCCGGAAATCGTCCTGGTTCCAGAAACGCCAGCTGCGGAGCGCAAGGCCCGCCACGCCTCTGCCGGCCAGAAGCCGGAGTTTGTCTTCCATGAAGGTTACGATCTGATCGCGTACTTCCGGCGAAGAGAGCGCCTCGTTGACGTAGCGGGCTACAAATGTCTTCAGTTCGCGGCGAAACTCGGGGTCCTCGACGATGTTGCGCGTGACCAGGAAGGCCGTTTCCCGGTATTTCCGGAGGAGTCCTGACGCCTCGATCTTTTCCTTGATAATTTCTTCGTTGATGAGTTCTTCGGAGACGGTCTTCGCCAGCCGGTATATCACGCGTTCCCGTTGCGCGGGAATG
>JANQSQ010000446.1 GCA_028283985.1 Rhodothermales bacterium
GCGCCCCTGCCTGGCTCTGGATCCTGCTGGGGGTGTTTGCGCTGGTTTTTCACGTGCCGGCGCTGCGTCGCGCCCTTGTTTCCGGCCCGGTGATGCAGGCGTTTCGTTCGTCCGGTTTTCTGCCAGCGATTTCCGAAACCGAACGGATGGCCATTGAAGCGGGAGATGTATGGGTGGACGGAGACTTGTTTTCCGGACTGCCCGATTTCGGAAAGCTGCTGAATATGCCGTATCCCGAACTGACGGACGAAGAACGCGCATTCATGGAAGGCCCTCTGGAGCGGCTGTGCGCCATGACCGACGATTGGGAGGTGCACCGGCGTGGAGACCTTCCCGAAGCCGTGTGGGAGGTTCTCAAGGAAGAGCGTTTCTTCGGTATGATCATACCCCGGGAATACGGCGGTCTGGGTTTTTCGGCGCTTGCCAACAGTATGGTCGTGATGAAAACGGCGACCCGGTCGTCGCCGCTGGCGATTACGGTCATGGTGCCGAACTCGCTGGGGCCTGCCGAATTGCTTATTCACTACGGTACGCAGGCCCAGCGCGACTATTACCTCCCGCGCTTGGCTTGCGGCGAGGAGATTCCGGCGTTTGCGCTCACTGAACCGGGGGCCGGCTCCGATGCGGGCTCGATCACTTCCGAAGGCGTGGTGTTCCGGGCGGACGACGGGTCGATCCGGCTACGCCTGAACTGGAACAAGCGGTACATTACGCTGGCGGGGATAGCAACCATTCTGGGGCTGGCATTTCGATTGAAGGATCCGGAAAATCTGCTTGGCAAGGGGACCGATCCTGGTATTACGTGTGCGCTTATTCCGACGAATACCCCCGGTGTGGAGACCGGCTGGCGACACGATCCTCTTGGCATCGCGTTCATTAACTCGAAGACGGAGGGGCATGATGTCATCGTGCCGGTGGACGCCATCATTGGGGGCAAGGAGGGGGCCGGTCGCGGCTGGCGCATGCTCGTAGAGTCGCTGGCTGCGGGGCGAGGCGTCTCGCTTCCGGCAATGAGTACCGGTGGGGCACAGTTTGCATGCAGTGTGGCCTCGGCGCACGCGGCTGTGCGCAAGCAGTTCGGGTTACCTATCGGACGGTTCGAGGGTATCGAAGAACCGCTGGCGCGTATCGGAGGGTATACGTACGCCATGGAGGCCATGCGCCGCTACACCTGCGGGGCCATAGATCAAGGGGCGAAGCCCGCTGTCGTGACAGCTATCGCCAAATACAATGCGACGGAGATGCAGCGTCGGATCGTGAACGACGCCATGGATATCCTCGGCGGGAACGCTATTTCGTGCGGCCCGCGCAACCTGCTGGCCCATGCGTACATGGCGGCTCCGATAGGCATTACGGTCGAGGGAGCCAACATTCTCACGCGTACGCTTATGATTTTCGGGCAGGGGGCCATCCGGTGCCATCCGTACGCGTATGCGGAAATAGATGCGCTGGCGCGGGGCGATCTTGCCGCCTTCGATCGGAATCTGTGGAAACACATAGGCCATGTGTTCCGGAACGGTTGCCGGGCGAAGGTGCTGTACGCGACTCGGGGAAGGCTCAGCCGTTCGCCCGTGCGGGGACCGTCGGCCCGCTATGTACGGAGACTGAACTGGGCCTCCGCTACGTTTGCGTTCATGGCGGATCTTGCGATGGGCGTGCTTGGAGGGGATCTCAAACGGAAGGAAAAACTCACCGGTCGGTTTGCGGACATTTTTTCCTCGCTGTATATCGGGACGGCGGTGCTTCGC
>JANQSQ010000455.1 GCA_028283985.1 Rhodothermales bacterium
TTATCCGATGCGCGTGGTGTGGGATCGGGATTACAAACTCATCTGGAATGTGGCGCACGACCTTCCCTTCCCCTTCGCCACGGATTTGTGGGCGGCGTCCACCTGGCAGCAGGCGTACCGGCAGGGAGCGGATGCGCGCTACGGGGTACGCTCCGTGCAGGATTACATACATCGCCCCGAATTCGAGTTGTACGACATGCGCGCCGATCCGTGGGAATCGGAAAATCTGGCGTATCTTCCGGGGTACGCGGAGGTACTGGCTGCCTACCGGGACATGCTGTGGGATTTCGAGGTACGCACGTCGGATCCGTGGCTTCTTAAACAGGAATACGAATAGATATTAGGATACTCTGATTAAGGAAGTTCTGATTAAATCCGCATGGGCGAGAACCTTGGGACGTGCCTTCTCTCAAAACATAAACGCGCGGTTGGCCGCGAGTTTGCAGGATATCCCGGGCCCTATGTTTTGTTCGAATGCGCGTCCCAGGGTTCCTTAAGTCCGCAACCTCTGAACTTCGCGGATTTAATCAGAGTATCCTATATTTTCAGCTATGAGACTTGAATCGTTTCGATGGAAAAGGCCGCGTTTGGCCGTACTGCTCACGCTGTCCCTGGCGGCATGGGGGCTTGCCGGATGCGGCGCGTCCGACCGTGGAGGGGACGGAGTTTCCGGCGAGGGAGCTGCCGGCGCTCCGCCGAACATTGTATTTATTCTGGCCGACGATCTCGGCTACGCGGATGTGGGGGTTTTCGGGCAGACCCGCATCGCGACGCCCAGCCTCGACCGCATGGCGGCGGAAGGCCTCCGGTTCACGCAGTTTTATTCGGGTTCGACCGTGTGCGCCCCGTCGCGCAGCGTGCTCATGGACGGGCGGCACACGGGGCATACCTACATCCGGGGCAACAGGGAAATACTTCCTTACGGGCAGGAGCCCATCCCCGATTCGGTCGTGACCTTTGCCGAAGTGCTCCAGGGAGCCGGGTACCGGACCGGCCTGGTGGGCAAGTGGGGGCTGGGCGGCCCCGACACGCCGGGACACCCGAATCTCCAGGGGTTCGATTATTTTTTCGGGTATCTCGGGCAGCGGCACGCCCATAATTACTATACCGAATTTCTTTTCCATAACGACGACAGCGTATCGGTAGCCGGCAACAGAATGCCCGAACCGCGCCGAGGAGACGGCGCCGGCGAAGCCATCGACAAGATCACCTACAGCCACGATCTTTTTGCGGATTCGGCGCTGGCTTTCATCGACCGGAACCGGGAGGGGCCGTTTATGCTCTATTTCGCGTTGACGATCCCGCACGCCAACAACGAAGCGGGGCCTCGCGGCATGGAAGTTCCTGACTACGGACGCTACGAGCACATGGACTGGCCGGACGCCGAGAAGGGGATGGCTGCGATGGTTACCCGGATGGACGCCGACATAGGTCGCCTGCTGGATCGCCTCGAAGAGCAGGGCATTGCCGAAAACACGCTCGTTTTCTTCACGAGCGACAACGGCCCGCACCGGGAAGGAGGGCACGATCCGGAATATTTCGATTCCAACGGAGCGCTTCGGGGCTTTAAACGAGACCTGTACGAAGGCGGCGTCCGCGTGCCCACCATTGCCTGGTGGCCGGGGAGCGTGGAGGCGGCGGCCGTCACGGATCATGTAGGGTATTTCACCGATATGCTGCCGACCTTTGCCGCGTTGGCCGGAGTTGCTTCCCCGGAGGGTATCGACGGGATCGACATGACGCCGACGCTGCTGGGCCGCCCCGGAGATCAGCGCGAACACGAGTATCTGTACTGGGAGTTCCACGAGGACGGTATGGCGCAGGCCGTA
>JANQSQ010000595.1 GCA_028283985.1 Rhodothermales bacterium
TCGGCGCCCGCCAGTCGCCGCGCGGAGAAAGCGAACCGCCGGACCCCACCTTCGGCCCGTTGGGCAAGGCCGAGCGCCTGAACTGGCTGATTTTGAAAAACCGGGACAGGAATACGCCCAGCCAGTGCTTGATTCCGGCCAAGTCGTAGGTACGTGCCGGCAATCCCTCCGCTTCCGCATCCTCATGATGTTCGGGAGCGCTCCCCCAGGCATGATGGCTCAGGAAGGCGACCTTTGCGGGCCGGAAACCGTACCGCGTGACGTAATACAAATTGAAATCCTGCAAATCGAACGGCCCCACAACCTCTTCCGTGCGTTGGTGCGGCTCGTCGGCGTTCCCGCTCTCTTGCGGAACGAGTTCCGGGGAAATTTCCGTATCCAGCACGGATTGCAGCACACCGGCGACAGGTTCGTCGAATGCGCCGGATCCTATCGTCCAGCGGATGAGATGCTGGACCAGGGTTTTGGGAACGGACGCATTGACGTTGTAATGCGACATATGGTCGCCGACGCCGTATGTGGTCCATCCCAGCGCCAGTTCGCTCAAGTCGCCGGTGCCGAGCACAAGCCCGCCGTGCAGGTTGGCCAGCCGGAAAAGATGCGATGTGCGGGCTCCTGCCTGCACGTTCTCGAACGTTACGTCGTACACCGGTTCGTCGTCCGCAAACGGATGGCCGATGTCGCGAAACGTCTGCATGGCAGCGGGCCGGATATCGATCTCTCCCGCAGTAACTCCCAGCGTCTGCATGAGCGACCGCGCATTCGCCAACGTCCGGTCGCTTGTGGCGAACCCGGGCATCGTATAGGCCAGAATGTGCTCTCTGGGGCGTCCCAGATTGTCCATGGCCCGGGCCGCCACAAGCAGCGCCTGCGTCGAATCGAGCCCTCCCGATACCCCGATTACAATGCGTTCGATGCCGGTGTTCTGCAACCGCTGCATCAGGCCATGCACCTGAATGTTACAGGCTTCCTGACAGCGCTCGTCCAGCGTGGCCGGATCGCTCGGCACGTACGGAAACCGTTCTACCGTGCGCCGCAGCGGGATATCTCCTGTCGGAATCCTGAAATCGAAGGGGATGCGCCGGATTGCCCGCATCCGATCCCGGTGATCGCCTGCCGCGTCGTGAAAACTGGTCAGGCGCATCCGGTTTTGTGCGAGCAATTCAAGGTCCACATCCGCCAGCATCATCTGTCCTTTCGGCGAAAACCGCTCCGTTTCCGCGAGAAGCCGCCCGTTTTCCCAGATCATGCCTTGCCCGTCCCAGGCCAGATCCGTTGTGGATTCGCCCGGCCCCGCTCCCGCGTAGAGGTACGCGGCAACGCACTTGCCCGATTGCATCGCGCACAGCCCGCGCCGGTATTCCGCCTTGCCGATGGTGCTGTTGCTTGCGGAGAGGTTTACCAGCACGGAAGCTCCGCCCAGCGCCGCATACGTACTCGGAGGAATAGGCACCCACAGGTCTTCGCACAACTCCACATGGAGCGCAAAATGCTCCAGGGTGGGGGTCTCGAAAATCAGGTCGCTTCCGAACGGAACGGCGGCGTTCCGGAAGGGGACCTCGCTCCGCAGTGCGGAAGCGGCGCGCGTAAACTGACGCTTTTCGTAGAACTCGGCGTAGTTCGGCAGGTAACTCTTCGGGACGATACCCAGCACTTCTCCCCGGTAGATCACTACCGCACAGTTGAATAGCGCGGCGTCGAAGCGCAGGGGCGCGCCGACCACGAGTACCGGGGTCAGGTCGCGCGAAGCATCCGCCACGCGGGATACGGCTTCCGCCGCGCTGTCGAGGAGGGCATCCTGATGGAACAGGTCATCGTTGGCGTACGCCGACAATCCGAGTTCGGGGAACACGGTTACCGCCGCCGACATCGCGGAAGCCTGCTCGGCGAGCCGGATCGTTTGCTCGGCATTATAGCCCGGATCGGCCACGCGCAAACGCGGCACGCACACAGCGGTCCGGATGAAGCCGTGCGAATAAATCGAGTGAAAGGGATGTCCCATGAACCTGCGTTATCGAGGTCTACTCGACTATAAAGATACGCGATACGCGCCTGCCGTGGAGCAGACGGCATGCAAACCCCCGCTCAGAGCGTATTTCCCGCCGTTCGTCAGGCTGCTCTGCGCACCGTAGCGTCCCACAGCCCGGCCATGTACGCAGCTCCCAGCGCGCGATCATACAAACCGTACCCTGCCAATCCTTCCTCTCCCCAGATCATGCGCCCGTGATCCGGTCGGGCCGGGCCGTCGAATCCGATTTCCAGCAGGGCCTCCATCACGGCCGCCATATTGACATCGCCATCGGGATGTACGCTTTCCTGGAAAGACCGGTCTCCCAGCCGGGTCACGTTGCGCGCATGCACAAAATGAATACGTCCCGCCAGCGAACGAATCGTTTCCGGCAGCCGGGCGGCTTCGGCAGGATTGGCGCCCAGCGAACCGGTGCACACGGTCACGCCGTTTGCCTCGCTGTCCACCAGTTGCGTGACCCGTTTCAGCGCGGCCCCGCTCGTGATAATGCGGGGAAACCCCGCCACGGACCAGGGCGGATCGTCGGGATGAATGGCAAGGCGCACGCCGGCCCGCTCGGCTACAGGCACGATGCGCTCCAGGAAGTACGCCAGATGATCCCAAAGCTCCTCTTCCGAGCATTCGGCGTACGCGGTGCGCAATGCGGTGACTTCTTCGCCCGTATAGGCGGCATGCCATCCCGGGTGGTCTTGGGTTCCCGCGGAAAAATCGATGGCTTCCATGTCCTTCTGATCGAACCGGAGCGCGGTCGATCCATCCGGTTGCGGCATCGCCAGATCCGTGCGCAGCCAGTCGAAAACCGGCATGAAATTATAGCAGATGACCGGCACGCCTTCCGCGGCCACCGCTTCCACGCTTTGCCCGTACCGGGCGATCAATTCATCCCGGTCCGGCCGGCCCAGTTTGATGTTTTCGTGTATGTTGATCGACTCTACCACCGAGAAACGCAGTCCCGCCGCCTCGATGGTCTCGCGCAGCGCGCGCACGTGTTCCCGCGGCCATACCTCGCCCGGCGCGCAATCCCGGAGCGAGCTTACAATACCCGTCATGCGGGGAATTTGCCGGATGTATGCCGGGGATACCGGATCGCCGGGGCCATACCATCTGAACGTCAGTTTCATAGCGTATCCTGAAGAATGTTCGGGCTGCGCAGGACCTGCACGGATCAGAGCATCATTACCTGATCCACTTTTGCGGCGGCCTGATACAAGGCAACGATCTCATCGCTGGAATGCATTTCCATTTTCGCCGTCACGCTGAGATACCGCCCCTTGGACGAAGCCCGTACCGTAACCGGGTGCCGCCCAAAGATATTCTTGAGCGCGTTCAGACTATGGGCAGGTACAATGAACTTGAACAGATACTCGTCGGGAAAATCAATCTGGTCATCCAGAAGTTCCTGAAAATGACGCCACCAGGCATCTTCTTCCGCCGGTACGTTTTTCATGGCTTGTCCGCTCCCGGGCTGCTTGAAATCGATCAGGAAGTTCGTGGTTCGGGTCTGGCATGCCGGCCAGCTGCGATGTGTCCCCTGAAACGCTTCGGCGATGCCCATCACCGGTTTATGATCTTTGCTATCTGGTACGAGGCGCTGTATCCGGGCGTTCCTGACACTCGCTCTGTGCACATCTCCAATCAAACGCCCGGCGAACATGCAGACACGATCCGTTCCCCTTCGCATTCTGCCAAACTGTCATACTGTGGGCTTCCGGTACGCTTTTCGTAGGGACTGACCTCACCACGATGCGCGGAGGCCCATACTAAGGGGTATTTTTTCGGCTACAGGGCCCGTTTCGCATCGAGACATGCATTTGTCGGTGAAAACCAGATATTCGAATGAATCCCCAACAGGAAAGCGATGGGCATCAGGCCCTTGAGCGCTTTGCCCGCGATCTGATCGAGCTGGCAAGGAAGGGCGGTATCGACCCCGTGATCGGGCGTGACGAGGAAATTCGGCGTGTTCTGCAGATTCTTTCCCGCCGGACCAAGAACAATCCTGTGCTGGTCGGGGAACCCGGGGTCGGAAAAACGGCGATTGCGGAAGGACTGGCCATTCGCATCGTACAGGGCGATGTGCCGGAAGGGCTCAAGGACAAGCGGTTGGTTGCGCTCGATATGGGCACGCTGATCGCGGGGGCCAAGTACCGCGGCGAATTCGAGGACCGGCTGAAAGCCGTCGTCAAGGAAGTCACCGAATCGGATGGACAGGTCATTCTGTTCGTCGACGAAATTCATACGCTGGTGGGCGCAGGGGCTGCGGAAGGCGCAATGGATGCCGCGAACATTCTGAAGCCCGCGCTCGCCCGCGGCGAGCTGCGCGCCATCGGGGCAACTACTCTGGACGAGTACCGCAAACACTTCGAAAAGGACAAGGCGCTGGAGCGCCGCTTCCAGATGGTGCTCGTTGCGGAGCCGACCGTAGCCGATACCATCTCCATCCTGCGCGGCATCAAGGATCGCTACGAGGTGCATCACGGCGTCAGGATCCAGGATGCCGCCATCGTAGCGGCGGCCGAACTCAGTCACCGGTACATTTCCGATCGTTTTCTGCCCGACAAGGCTATTGATCTGATCGACGAATCGGCGGCCCGGCTTCGGATCGAGATCGATTCCATGCCGGAGGACCTGGATCAGATGGAACGGCAGATCCGACAACTGGAAATCGAACGGGAAGCCGTCAAGCGGGACGGCGCGCAAGGCAAACCCGAGCGAATTGACGAACAGATCGCCAGACTCGAGAAAGACCGCAACGAACTCCGGGCGCGCTGGGAACAGGAAAAGAATGTCATCCGGACGATTCGGGATACCCGGGAGGATATGGAGCGGCTCCGTATCCAGGCGGAAAACCTCGAGCGCGGCGGCGAGTATGGCCGCGTGGCGGAAATTCGTTACGGACAGATTCCGCAGGCCGAACAGAAAATCCGGCAAGCACAGGCCGAGCTCGACGAAATCCAGGAGCGGGGTGCGCTGCTGAAAGAAGAAATCGACCCGGAAGACATCGCAGAGATCGTATCGCGATGGACCGGTATTCCTGTGGCGAAAATGCTTGCCGGGGAAAGGGATAAACTGTTGCGGCTCGAAGAAATGCTGGAACGCCGCGTGGTCGGACAGTCCGAAGCGCTTCGGGTCGTTTCGGACGCGGTGCGCCGGGGGCGAACCGGATTACAGGAAGCGTCGCGCCCGATCGGGAGTTTTATTTTCCTGGGTTCCACCGGTACGGGCAAGACCGAACTTGCGAAAGCCCTCGCCGAGTTCCTGTTCAACGACGAGCACGCCATGGTCCGCATCGACATGAGCGAATATCAGGAACGACACACGGTCAGCCGTCTTGTGGGCGCGCCTCCGGGTTACGTCGGGTATGAAGAGGGTGGGCAGCTTACCGAAGCGGTGCGCCGACGGCCGTATTCCGTGATCCTGCTCGATGAAATCGAGAAGGCGCACCCCGAAGTGTTCAATGTGTTGCTGCAGGTGCTCGATGACGGCCGCCTGACCGACAACAAGGGGCGCGTAGCCGATTTTCGGAATACGATCGTCATCATGACGAGTAACATGGGTTCCGAGGTCATACAGGAACGCATCGCAGCTATCGAGACGTTCGATGATACGGCGCTCGCGACCATGAAGGAGGACATGAGAAACCTTCTCAGGCAACGGCTCAGACCTGAATTCCTTAACCGGATCGACGAAATCGTTCTGTTTCGTCCTCTTGGTCCAGAACAGATACGCCGCATCGTGGATATACAGTATGCCCGGATCGAGGCGCTCGCCCGGCAGAACCAGAACCTTTCGCTCACGTTGTCCGACGCTGCGCGGGACCGGCTGGCCGAGCAGGGCTACGATCCGACGTTCGGGGCGCGTCCGCTGAAGCGCGTACTGCAACAGGAAATTTCCAATAAACTCGCGGAAGAAATTCTGGCCGGGCGCGTTGCAGACGGAGATTGCGTACGCATTGACATTGCCCCGGACACGGAGGAATTGATCTTCGAAACCGTCGACCATGCTACGGCTGAAGAGGTTCTTTAAATTGTCGTCCGCTTTGCGGCCGAACGGGTTCTTTTAAATTGTCGTCCGCTTTGCGGCCGAACGGGTTCTTTAAATTGTCGTCCGCTTTGCGGCCGAACGGGTTCTTTAAATTGTCGTCCGCTTTGCGGCCGAACAGGTT
>JANQSQ010000480.1 GCA_028283985.1 Rhodothermales bacterium
CCTGTGCTCCTCGAAGCCGAACGGTACGACCACCTCGAACTGATTGCGCGCCCCGAATCGTGTTTCATAGAGCAGTTCATGGAGAATAGCGCCTTGACTGGCTACGATATCGACCGTGGTCGTCAGCACTGCCTCGTCTTCCGGAAAAGCTTTTTCGGTTACCAGGGGGCGCGGCGTATTCAATTCGCCTCTGGGCCATTCGTCGTCCGGGCAGAGGGTGCGAATGTGATCCAGTATCTTTTGCAATTCGTCCTGCGTCAGTGCATCGCCAAAGGCCGGCATCACCCGGGCGAACCCGCGCACGGGCCCACCCTGATGGGCTACCGCAAGCCAGTCGGCGTCGGGTTCGCGGGTGGCGAAGTTGCAGTCGGTGAAATCGGGAAGCGGGATATCGAACCCCAGCAAGGCGGCGGGAGCGCCTCTGCCGTCTGCGCCGTGGCAGGTTGCGCAGGCCTTTTTGTAGAGTTCCTCGCCTGTCTCGTTCGCCCGCGCAGGTCCGGGGCGGATGTGTTCTGCGGTGCCGCGCTGCAACGCCCGGTGCGTACGTACGGGCCCGGGTTTTATTTGCCCCCGGCAGATTGCGGGAGGCGTCTCGTCTTTGTGCACATCCTCAGCGCCGACCGGGTCGCCGGCGTGGACGATCACCGAAACATGGCGGCTTTCCAGGTCATAAGCCCCGAACGCATCGGTCGATCCCATGCTGCACCAAAGTACAAGCAGGGCCAGTGCATGACCGGATCGACACAAGTACGAGCGGGGATATTTCATGCGCTTTCGGGGGGCTTTCTCTCTACGTCCGGAATCTCCTCCGCGATATAGCGTCTCCGATCCGGAACGAAAACATCCTTCCCAAACATACAAGCCCGGCGCTGGTTTGTCCTTGATGAGTTTTCTTTCGAATGATCGCACATCGGCAAGTGTGATTTGCCGCTCTTTCACTTCAACGGCGTAGACGATTTGTCCGTTATTGCGACATTCGATATCGCCGACCATGCCTGTTGCTCGGTCTGACGTTGTCGAGGTTTGCCGGAGAACATCGCTCCAGAGCCCAAAACGATGGTCAAGCACCCGTAGCAAAGCCGTTGTTAGCGACATGGCATGCTCTCCCTCACGAGACGCTGCGAGGAGTTTGCGAACGAGATAGCGCGTTTGCTCCATGCTGATTCGCGGCAGGATGGGATACTCGAACTGTTGGCGCTTCAGCCTCTCGTGGATGGCGAAAAGCACCTCGCGAAACACGGCAAGCGTGTAGGCCGGGTCGTTGCGTTCTTCCACACTGTTCAGGACGGCGTGAAGAGCATGCCAGTAGGGCAGCGTATTTTGTCTTACATTCGGGGGATCGGGAAGTATTCGAGGCTGTCGCCATTACCGCTCCCTGTCAGCGGTTTGAAATTCATCCACAGCGACTCCCGCCGTTTTCCTTTGGACGAATTGCATAGTTTCTCCGGCGCATCCACACAATACCAGTCGTCGAACAAC
>JANQSQ010000491.1 GCA_028283985.1 Rhodothermales bacterium
GGCGGCGGGCACGGCGGGTCGCATCCCCATATGGTCCACGAATTTCTTCGGGCGATTCTGGAAGACCGCGAGTCGGTCTCCGATGCGGCCCCTGCAGCCAACTGGACGATGACGGGCATTTGCGCCCACGAATCGGCTATGCAGGGAGGGCGGCGCATCGACATCCCCGAAGTTTCCTGAATTTCCCGTTCATTTATTCCGAAACACCATCATGGTCAATAAAAACCGTCTTTTCGTAGGAAGCATTATAGCGCTGGTCGCTACGTCTTTCGGCTTCGTTATTCGAGCTGGCCTTCTTTTCGAGTGGGGCACAGAGTTCAATCTGAGCGGTGTAGAATTGGGATGGATTACCGGGGCCGGCGTCCTCGGCTTCCCGCTTACGATCATTCTGTTCAGTCTGATCATCGACAAGATCGGCTATCATACGTCGATCCGCATCGCGTGCGCGGGGCATGTGCTCTCCGCGCTCGTGACGATATGCGCCGGGCATATAGGCGATCCGTTCTGGGTGCTCTACATCGGCACCTTCATCCTGGCGCTGGCGAACGGCATCGTGGAAGCCGTCATCAATCCGGCGGTGGCTACCTTGTATCCCGAGTCCAAGACGCACCACCTGAACATTCTGCATGCGGGGTGGCCGGGCGGTCTTGTGCTGGGCGGCGTCCTGCTTATTGCGGTCGGCGATATCGGCTGGCGCTGGCAGGTGGCGTTCGTGATTCTGCCCACGCTGGTCTACGGCTGGATGCTGGTTCGGGAGACCTGGCCGGTGCAGGAACGCGTGGCCGCGGGCGTCGGGTACGGGGGCATGCTCAGGACCATGTACCATCCGCTGTTTCTTATTCTGCTGGTTATCATGGTTCCGCTGGCCATTACCGAATTGGGTACGGACAGCTGGATTACGGCGCTGATGACCAGCGTACTGAGCAATACCCCCGTGCATCCGCTGTGGGTTCTGGTGTATACGTCGGCCATCATGTTCGTCCTGCGGTTTTTCGCCGGGCCGATCGTTCACCGGATCAATCCGCTGGGCCTCCTCGCATGCAGCGCCGGGATCGCCTGCATAGGGCTTGTCCTGCTTTCACAGGCGGGGTCGGTACTTTGGTACGTATTCCTTGCCGCCACCTGCTATGGCCTCGGCAAGACCTTCTTCTGGCCGACGACGCTGGGCGTGGTTTCCGAGCGGTTTCCTCAGGGCGGCGCCATGACGATCAACACGATCGCCGGCGTTGGCATGCTTGCGGCGGGTGCGCTTGGCGGTCCGATCATTGGCGCCATACAGGATAACTCTATTACGAACCAGGTGCAGGAGCAGGTCACAGAACTCAGTGACGAGATACTTGGCGAGGAGCGCACTGCCTTGCTCGGGACCGTGCCCTATCGTCCGCTTAATGATGATGCCGTAGCAATGCTGCCCGAGGAAGATCAGGAACGTGTCGTGGCTGTGCAATCGGCAGCGAGCCAGTTGGCACTGAAGACCGTGGCGTGGTTTCCGGCCTTCATGTTCGTGTGCTACGTACTCCTGATCCTGTACTTCCGGTCGAAGGGCGGGTACAAGGCCATCGAGCTGAAGGCGGAGGAGGAGACCGGCGGGGTCGAGGGCCCGGCTGAATTTTAGCGCCGGTTTTCCGAATAAACGTCTGCATCATCTACCTCCATACTGTCGCAACGTACGTTCGGAGCGCCGCCGGAAAATCCGGGGGCGCTCCGCTGCGTGTTTATACGTAACCCGTACCCCATTCTTTTTTCATTACACACCTGACGCCATGAAATCGACACGCTATGCATTTTCGCTCTGCATGATTCTGTTGCTCGCGCTGTGCGCCGCGCCCCGGACGGCCCATGCCCAGATGGAGGCTCCCGAGGGTTACGCGTCCATATTCAACGGGGAAAATTTCGACGGCTGGGTCATTCCCGAAGGCGACGGCGGCCACTGGAAGGTGATCGACGGCGTGATCGACTATGACGCGGAAAGCGAGGCCGAAGGGGACAAGAGCCTCTGGACCGAGAAGGATTATTGCGATTACACGCCCAAGATCGACTGGCGCCTTACCACCGTAGCGCCGTACACGAATCCCCGGGTACCCATCATCCTTGCCGACGGCACGCACAAGAGGGATCAGGACGGCAACTTCATGGTGATGTCCGTGCCCGATTCCGATTCGGGCATTCTTCCGCGCGGCCACGGCAAGGCCCAGCACAACATCTGGAACTGGCCGTACGGATCCGGGGAAGTCTATGGCTACCGCATGGATCGGAACCAGCCGCCGGAAGTGCGCCGGGCCGCCTTGCCGCTCGTCAATGCGGACAATGCCATCGGGGAATGGAACGCTTCGAAGATCGTCGTTCGGGGCAAGTTCATGACCATCCGGATCAATGGCCAACTCGTCATCGACCGCATTCACCTGAACGAAATTCCCGACTGCGGCCCCATCGGGTTGCAGCATCATGGCAGCAAGAACGACGCCGGGGAATGGGTCAGCCCACCCTCGCTGGTGCAGTTCCGTAATATCTACGTGAAGGAACACTAAGCCCTGCAGAGCGCAACAAGACCATCCAACGCCGAACCGCAAAATCGCAACCGGGAACGGGGGCCTTGGGACGCGCATTCGAACAAAACATCGGGCCCGGGATATCCTGCAAACTCGCGCCCGCCCGCACGGAAACCCCGGGAATATTCCGCGTATTTATCCACATGGCTTGAAGACGACGCTCCCGATGCGTTCCTTGCCAATCGGGGCCGGGACACAGCAAAC
>JANQSQ010000600.1 GCA_028283985.1 Rhodothermales bacterium
AGCGGGGGCAGCATGACGAGGGCCACCCGGCGGATCAGTTCCTTGTGGGGCAAACTGCGTTCCTCCGCAGGGAGGGCCGGCGCGGTGTCCGGTTTGAAAAAGGCCACGCCCGCCGCATAGAGCGCAAACAGCCCGGCCAGCAGCAAGCCCGGGACCAGCGCGCCCAGAAACAGTTCGCCGACGGAAACCCGGCCCGCCACGCTCAACTGGTCCGCAAGCACGATGAGCACGATACTGGGGGGAATGATCTGTCCCAGCGTACCCGATGCGGAAATCACGCCGGCGGACAGTTCGTGCGAGTAGCCGTAACGCATCATGACGGGCAGGGAAATGACGCCCATCGCCACGACCGACGCCCCGACCACGCCCGTCGCGGCGGCAAGAAGCGCCCCCACGAACACCACCGCAATAGCCAGCCCGCCGCGCATGCGCCCGAACAGCAGACCGATGGTCTGGAGCAGGTCTTCCGCCAGGCGCGATTTTTCCAGCATCGCGCCCATGAAGATGAAATACGGCACGGCCAGCAACAGCGTGTTCGACATGACGTCGAAGATGCGGTCCGGCATGGCCAGCAGAAGGTGCCAACTGAAATAGCCCAGTTCGATGCCGACGAAGGCGAAAATCAGGGCGGCGCCGCCAAGCGCGAAGGCGACCGGAAAACCCGAGAAGATGAGAATCAACGCCCCGGCGAACATGAGGGGCCCCAGCCAGTCGCCCATCATATGCCTCCTTGCGCTTTTCCGGAGTCGCTCTGAGCGTGGCCCGGAATATCTTCCGCGGCCGGGTCGCGCAGGAACGCGATTTGCTTGATAGCGAGGCTGACTCCCTGTAAGAAAAGGAGAATGAACGCTATGGGGATGACCGTCTTGATCGGATAACGGGGCAAGCCACCCGGATCGGGCGAGACTTCCAGGACCGCCCACGAGTTATGCACCGTGGGCCAGGATGTCCAGATCACGAGGATACAGAAAGGCAGCAGGAAGAGCAGGGCGCCGCCCAGGTTCACCCAGGCGCGCCCCCGGGGCGTCAGGCGTGTGAACAGCACATCCACGCGCACATGGGCATTGTGCTTCAGGGTATAGGCGGCGCCCAGCAGAAAGATCAGGCTGTACATGTACCACTGCAGCTCGATATAGGTGTTCGAACTCAGGCCCAGTCCTGTGAAGCGATCGAGATACCGCACAAGCGCATTATAGGCGCCAACCCCCACCATGACGAGCGTCAGCCAGTACACGGCTCGGCCGATCCACTCATTGGTTCGGTCGATACGATGTGCGATGCGAAGCAGCGTGCGCATGATGGATGCGGCCCTTCCTTAAACGTTTCCGGGAGACGGATCCGAACCGAACGCATAATCGCCGTACGCCAGTTCGGCGGTCCCGAACCAGCGGTAGGCGTCGTCGCGCCACGCCTTGTAGGCCGTGTACACCGTACGGTACGCGGGATCGCTGGCCGATTCCTCGAGAAGTTCTTCCGTGATTTGTCTTGCTTCCGCCATCACTTCTTCCGGGAACGGATGGAGCCGCACGCCTCCTTCCACAAGCCGTCGCAAGGCCGGGCCGTTCCGCGCGTCGTACAGCGCCAGCATGTGCTCGTTGGCCTCGGCGGCCGCCGTTCCGAAGGCTTCCCGGTACACGGACGGCAGGGCGTCCCAGGCATCCCGGTTTACATAGAACGAAAGGCCGGGTCCGGGCTCCCACCATCCCGGATAGTAATAATCCTGCACAATCTCCTGAAACCCCAGTTTTTCGTCGTCGAACGCGGCGCAATCGACGCCACCGAGTGGGTCGGCCCGTACGACGACGA
>JANQSQ010000529.1 GCA_028283985.1 Rhodothermales bacterium
CGGTGAATGTGGAGATCGACCCGCTGAGGCTGCCGGCGGCGATCGGCGGAGACGGCGCGCTGACCTACAGCCTGTCCCCGATGTTGCCGAGCGGGCTCACATTCAGCGCGACCACCCGCCAGATTACAGGCACGCCGACGGCGACGCGCGCGAGGACGACCTATACCTACATGGCGACCGACAGCGATACGGTCAATCCCGATTCGGACGAACTGACCTTCGACATCGGGGTCTTTCCGGCGCTGCCCGGTCTGAGGGTTTCCCCGGTCGACGGTGCTACCGACAAGATTGACGTGTCCTGGAACACGTTCCCTGGCACCTTCCTCTACGATATTTCCTGGAGGACCGAGGACCAGTCCTACGACTATGTCGGCCGCAATAGGATAGCCCTCGAGGACGAGACGACCCACCGGATCGACGACCTGACGCCCAATACCGTGTATGTTGTCCGGGTCTTCGTCCATGATATCGACGACACCTACATTGCCATGTCCGAGGCCTCCGGGACGACCAATGCGCCGACGGGGACGATCACCGACAGCGATTCCGATGGCGGCGGGACAGAAGGAGGTGACACCGGTGGCGACACAGAAGGAGGCGCCATTGCGCCTACGGCGCCTCAATTCTTCCGGGCAATCGCAAGAAATGGGTCTGTCCTGCTTTCCTGGCAGGATGCAGATGACCAGGGCGGTCCCGCTATCTCGCATTACGCCTATCGGTACAGGGCGGGCAACGAACCGTTCGGCCCTTGGCATGACATTCCGGAAACCGCTCCGGGCGAAGCGAATGCGAACGGCTACACAATTCCGGATACGCTGGCAGGCGGCATGCTGTACATTTTCCGGCTTCGGGCGGTGAACGAGGAAGGAACGCATGGCGACTTTGCACTGGCTGCCGTGTTCCTGCTTTCTTCAACGAGTACAGAAGATACCGAACTGCCTGACGAGGTTATGCTCTTGGCCAACTGGCCTAATCCCTTCACCGCCCTGACCCGCATACAGTATGTTCTGCCTTCGCCGGTTCACATGCGCCTTGCGGTATACGACATGCAGGGCCGTCAGGTGCGTATCCTTGAAAACGGAATGCGCGCCGCCGGGAAGCATACCACCGTGCTTGATGCAGCCAACCTTCCCCCCGGCGTGTATGCCTACCGGTTAGAAACTCCGGAAAGGATCCTTTCGAAAGTTATGGCGCTTGTGAAGTAAGAAGTAAGGCGGTTTTTCAGGTCTGCGAGATAGATCGGCGAAGCGCGTTGGCCAGGAGTCGCTCGGCTTTTTCGGCGTTGCCCAGTTGCTGGTGCGCCAGCCCGGCCTTGTGCTGCATGCGGGCGTTCAAGGCGTCAAGCGCCACCGCCCGCCCCCCGCATAGAGCCGCTGGGGGTCATGAAATGCAACGAGATCCGCTAAACCGTATGATTGGCGGGATGTTTTCACGACCACATTGCGTCGACCGGGACCGCCCACAAGTTGCTATCGAAAGGCGCAATTCGATTGCCTCGATAAAGAACTATTCCACAGACAAAATCATCCTGCGTTTGCTGCCGCAATATTTTTAATCCTTTGAAGTGGTTTTCCGTTACGGCGTCCCGGTTTTTAACCTCGATGGCCGCCAGTTTTCCATTCGGACTTTCCAGTACGAAGTCCACTTTTTTCCCATCGCTTGTTCTGAAGTGATGCAACTCCGCGATACCTCCCGCCGCAGATAGTTGCTTGACAAGTTCCGTAGCGACGAAGTTTTCCAGAACTTGTCCGAACCTGTGCGGATCGTGGATTTCAGACTGCGCTCGATCATCGCGTTCGCGACTCGTTGCGTGTGTCGTGTGCAAATATGAAGGATAGTCTGATCAAAACCGCTTCGATCAGCGCTCCTTGCCGGCGGGCCTCTCTCAGCCTCCGGACTTCGCAGATTTAATCAGACTATCCTAAAGGTGCAATTTATATTTTATAAAAGTAAAATTTATTTTTGCAAGATTTTGGGATGTGACAGGGTGGTTCGGGGCGCCTCGACCATAATCTCGTCATCCTTGGCGCCTCCCACATTCATGGCCTGATAGACTGGACGTTCGATGTGTCCGGAGGCGGCCACCATTCCGCCACACATCTCGAATGGGCATTGACCATCGAGATGGAGGAGATGCGGGAAGGGAGGCGGAAGGGGGATAGAAAACCTGTCCAATCAAACCGGACCATCTCTGGTCGATGAGGTGGAGCGTCAGACCGGAATCAAGAGGCAGTGACTTGAAAAGCAGCCCGCCTTGTCAAGAGTTGACTATAAAATCCAATTCGTGTGGACTATAACTCCTAATTCGAAATGCATGCCTTGACATCACAATAGCGAAGGGACTATAATCGCTTCCGGTTCACGGAAGGCGTATACCTCATTTCGTGGACGCTTCACTGTACATTCGCACTCAACTTACACGGTGGTTTCGTTATGAAAAAATCTTTGCTTACCCTTGGCTTCGCACTTATCGGTTTTCTGGCGATTGCGCCTGTAACTACGCATCAGGCTCGCGCAAACGTTGTTCCTGTGCCGGCTACGTCTCCATTTGTTCCAACTTCTACTGCATCCATTGGGGCTCCCCCAGTTAGCTTCGAAGTAGATGCTTCCGCTCTGCAATCCGGATGGTTGAGGAGATTTGTGGCTTGGGTTAGTCGCAATACTTGTCGGGTTACCGTCTGGCTCAATGGTGAACAACAAGGAGAGCAAACATTGAGCTGGGATGATTGTAATCGGATTAGAGCTTCATAGTATGAATATTCTTCATACATAAGAAACAAGGGGTACTCAAAAAATAAATTTTTGTTGTACCCCTTGTTTTTGCTATTCTCTTCCTAATCATTACTGCCTGATGCCAAGATAGTTTCTCTAAGAAGGTATTGAGAAGATCGGTAATCGGGCATACTCCAGAGCCTAGCGGGAACCAACAGTTAAAACGGAAGTATGTATCCTGTCCTTGATTCAAATCACTTAAACGCTCAAACGCCATGAAAATATCGAAATCCATATATATACTTTTTTTATTCATCTTGCCAAATTTTACAGCATACGGTCAGATAGAGGATATCTATCAGAAAGGGCGTACCGAATGGATTAGAGCATTAGAACTTGCAATCGAGGAAGCACAGCTAAAGATTGAGGCAAATAATTTATGGATCGCCGCAAGTAATGATGGAAAAGAGATTAAAGATTTAGAGAAAAATAACGAAATACAAAAAGAACAAATAGATGCTGTATATGGAAGAATAAAACGTTGGGAAGCAAGGAAAACAAGCGATAATATCATTATAAGAAAAAGTAAGGCGAGAGGATTTAAATTTTTTGGTAATACAGCTGGAATGAGTGCAATTGATTCTGAAAAATTCATTGCTATTTACCAGGAGAAGGAAAGAACAGCAAGAAAGAGGGCATCAGAAGATAATGAAAATGAAGAAGCATGGCTTAAGACAGCAGAAAAATGGCGAGAGGTAGTGAATAAGGTAAATGAAGTAATGTACGCATCAGATATGACAACACAATATTTCTTTTTGGGCGCGGAAATGATAAAACCCGGAATAGTGATAGGAAAGGATCAGGAAGCAAAAACGGAAATGGAAAAATTTAAAGTACAGGTGCTTCGTGAATTAGATGAAAGCGGATCGTTTTAAGTTACTACATACCAGAGTCGACAGCCTTGCGCCCGGTGTAGGACTGATAAGATCAAGTCGCGGGGGCTGTGTATGCACATTGCCCTTGCACACTGTACGGTTGCTGCAGAGCTTGAAGGGTTTTGCTCCCTTGAGAGAGCATGTTCAAAGTATGTCGCGAGCAGTGGGCGCGAACAATCCAGGAGAGGAAGGGACATGGCTGAATCTTCTCAGCGACCTTGCAAAGGAAGGTTTCCTGCAATCGGAGGATAATGTGCGCCAACAAATCGTGAGAATAGCACGAAGTCCAAAAGGGCTTGAAACCGAACGAACCGCTATCCAGCGCATAGGGATACCTACAGCGAACCGGCCGGATTGCCTGAAGAGAGCAATAGAAACATTCTCCGAACGAGCACGGCGACATGAGCGTGAAGTAGGGTTCGTTGTGATGGACGATTCCAGGGACGAAGCCGCCAGAGTAAGAAACGTTGAAGTCGTCCAGATATTGAGAGAGAAGGCAAACATCGACATTAAGTATGTTGATCGACAAATGAGGAAGGCCCAAGCACTGGAGATTACCCAAAAAAGCGGAATTCCCGCAGAGGTGGTACGATTTGCTTTGTTCGGTCCAGAGGGAGCTACGGACACATACGGCGCTCCCAGAAACGCCCTGTTGCTCGAAACCGCCGGGGAAGCACACATCCAGACAGATGACGACACGACTGCAGAGATGCTCGAAGCGCCTTGCGCGGACAATGGATTAGCGCTCAGCGGGAAGCATCAGGGAGAGGATTGCATAATGTTCAAGGATCATCGAGAAATCGTCGAGACGTTCTGCACGGCGGACGTGGATCCCCTTGCCGTCCACGAGCGCTTGCTTGGCAAACATCCCTCCGGTGTAATCGGGGAGTTCCTCGACATGAAAGCGCCAGTGAACATTGACGAGACTGAAGAGTCTGTCCTGGACGCAATCGCTCGCTCGGATGCGAGAGTTGCAATATCGTTCACGGGGGCTGCTGGAGATGCCGGTATGGCAGAGTTCTATCACCGGTTATTTCCCGGCGACAGCGAATACGAGCAACTTATTCGGAATGCCTCGAAGTACGACAGGTTGCTACGATCAAGACATGTATTGCGAATCGCCCCCAGATACGTAATCAACAATGGCCCATCCTGCGTGAGCATGAGCATTGGCCTCGACAATCGAAGCCTTCTGCCGCCATTCATGCCTTGCGGCAGGAGCGAAGACACCATATTCGGTACGCTTCTGAAGACATGCTTTCCCGCGGCGTTAAAGGGTTATGTGCCGAGATATGCTATCCAGCACAAACCGGCAGTATTGAGGGGGCCTTATCGGGGGGCGCCGGAATTTCCGAGGCCGACGGGCAATCAATTGCTGGTGTATTCGATAAGGCAATTCGCTAGGCAACCGATTGGGGAAGGAGCAAGCGCCCTGCGAATGATCGGCACGATGCTGATGAACCTCGGAGAGATGAAACAGAGCCATTTTCTGGAACACACAACCACTATGGTATCGGAAATAGTGCGAGGACACGTATATCAGGGTACGAAGGCGTTGAATGAAGATGAGAGTGCCCCGGATCAATGGGGAGAGGACATGCTTGGATATATTGACTCTGCCCTTGAAGCCGTAGAAGAACCTGGTTTTGGAGTACCGTCCGATTTACCTGGAAGCATATCGGAGCGTCTTGATAACTTCCAAAAAAGGACCTCACAATTTGGGAAATTACTCTGGTATTGGCCAGAGATGATGGGCGTGTTCTGAAACTGTGTAAGTGGTCATACGTACGCGGCTTGCTGGACATACTCTTAATTCCTTCTTGTCAAGAGTTGTCTATAAGGCCCAATTCGTGTGGACTATAACTCCCAATTCGAAATGCATGCCTTGACATCACAATAGCCAAGGGGTTATAATCGCTTGCGGTTCACGGAAGGCATATGCATAATTTCGTGGACGCCTCACTGTACATTCGCACTCAACTTACACGGTGGTTCCGTTATGAAAGGCTTTTTGCTTACCCTCGGCTTCGCGCTTATCGGTTTTCTGGCGCTTACACCTGTAACCGCTAATCAGGCCCGCGCAAACGCGGTTCCTGTGCCGGTTACGTCTCCATTCGTTCCAATTTCTTCTGCATCGATTGGGGCTCCTCCAGTTAGCCTCGAAGTAGACGTTTTATCTCTACAACCTAGCTGGTTCAGGAGATTTGTTCACTGGATTTGGCGTAGTGCATGCAGGGTTTATGTTAATATACAATTTGAGGGGGAGGATGTTGATGAAGATACTTATGCCCTAGCGTATGCGGAGTGCAATGGCCTTAGGGCTTCATAGCCATGAACATTCTTCATACATAGGAAACAGGGGGTATTCAAAAATAAGTTTTGGGTACCCCTTGTTTCTTTCTATATTCTTCCTAATCATAGAAATGGTTCGTCTTGACATGGGTTTCGTCTGGTTGATTGGGTCAGAACGAGGTGGCAACAGTACACCTTAATTTCCCCGAAAACCTGTCCAATCAACCCGCCCCCCTCTGTTTTCCCCGATTCACGGTTCTCTTGGATCAAGGTTGGTGTTTTTAAAACGACAGCAATTTTGCAGTGAAACGACAAGAATCTGGCACTAAATAACTGAACTGAGGAGGAAAACAGTTAGCCTTGCAAATGGCCAAGGCTATGCCGTTTTACATTGGGCATGCACGACCTAGGTGCTGGACACACCCGCCAGCATGGTAAGGCACAGGAGTATGGAGTAAGAAAATCCGGGTCGACGATATACGGACAGGATTCTTAACAGGCTACAAAAAAGAAAACCCGGCCCCAATGCCGATGCTATGGTCCGGCCTATCGAGCCGGCGGGCAAAGAACACGCGGAGAGCACCCAAAATGCCGTTCAACGAAACGGTTACTTCATGGTGCATCCCGTCCGGAGAGAGATGCAGCTCGGGTCGTTCGACAAGCGGAGAGGGGGATATCCAGGTTTGAGCGTGCGCTCCGCCTACGATGACGCCGTAGCCCCGCTGCGCCAGGCCATGCAGGCCGAGCAATTCAAAGGGCACCGTTCGGAAATTGTGCTCCCAAAAGAATCCGATGTATCGGTCGCCTTCGTAAGGACGCCCGATCTGTGTATGCAATGCACCGAAGGTTCGCATGCTTCCAATACTGGCAAGTATGGTTCCGAAACGATGAATGGGCAAATCTCCGAAGCGGGTGGCTCCTTGCAAGCGAATTGTGAGGGTGTTTGGCAAGGGCCGTCGCGAGAAAAAGGTATCGAAGTTCCATAGGGTGTTGCCGCTAAGCCGTACATAGGCATTCTTCATGCCTTCCAGTTTGCCGTATTCGACTTCCAGACTGGCGCTGCGCATCAGAAACCGGGGAACTATGGTCATGGACTCCGGCATGCCGAAGAAAAAATAAGATCCGGTCAGTGCAACCGAATGCAGTCTGCGCTCGGAAACCGGTGGATTCGGGCGGGGGGTACCCGGTTTGGCGAAAAGATCGTAAGCGGTGATTGCCTCGACCGGAGTGGGCATCTCGCGCGATGCGGAGAGCCCAATGCTGAAACGTTCCTTATTGTATGTTCCAAACGCCCTTATGCGCCGGTTGCGAATATAATCGGAATAATCCCCACTCCCGAAAAGACTGAATAGAGTGGCTGGGGATATGATCAATGCGTATCCGGTTTCGCCTCCGAAGCGGCCTTCGATCCCGTCGGAATACGATACGCCGAGGGTCTTGCGTTTTTCGGGTCCCAAGCCAACGCTGCTCCTGATTCCATAGGTCCATGGTTGTCCGAGCTCGCGGTTCCAGCGTCCGTGGCTCCACCTGCCATGGCCCTCAAGATTCAGGCGTCCCCGTTCGATCTCCACGGCTGCCCCCGGGGCAAATCCTTCCGCGCGGTTGAAGCGGAACCGCGGGCGTACGCCAGGTATGGGTTCGCTTATTCTCGCGAGGAAGCCGGTTTCTTGACCAGCCCCGTTTTCGCCCTCGCTCATTCCAGGACCGAAGCGCGTCATCAGTCCAGAGGGAGCAAAGGCCCTCTCGAGAGTCAGTGTACTGTCTATACCGGCGTAAGCCACCCGCTCCGGTTCGTCGAACGGTACGGAAATGCCTGTACGATCCAGCAGCGTGTCGGCCGCGATGGCTTCCTGGTCTATGCCGAGGCGTTTTCCTTGGGCATAGAGCGAATCCGGGAGCGTGGCCTCTATCTCGTAATTGGTTATGCGGGAGAGTTGCCTCGCCTTGAACGGCGGAAAGGACAAGAGCGGACCGAAGGATATGCCTAACTCGAACTCGGATCGAAAATCGATCGGGAGCCATGGGCTTCCATCGAAAGAGTCGTATTGCTGGTAGAGCGTGAGGTCGATACCGGTAATAGGGGGTGGAAACAGAAAGGCCTCTCCCGGCTCCAGCGCGACCTCAAGCAGGGCGCACTCGTCGGCCAGGACTGCAATTCTTCCGATAAATCCGGTGCTCAGCCGGCTTTTCGGCGCAACCGTAATGTCATACACAAGGCGGTCGTCCATGAGGCGTGTGCCCTGTAGTGAGAAGCGGTATATGTCGGGCGCGTCCGGGTGCGTTACGCCAGCAAAATTGTGATCCAGCAGGGGAATATCGTCGTCGTATAGATTAGCCATGAACAGCACCGCTGGCATGTCCAGAGTCAATTCTTCACCAAGATTCAGGGTTTGCCGCCTCGATTTGATCAGTTCGCGCATCCCCTCTTCCTTGTCCCAGAAAACGTCGCTGAGCGTTTCGATGATGGCGACGATGCTGGTATCGCTCGATACGGTGAAGCGGGTATAGGCTTCCGAGGCGTATGACGAGAGCAAGGCCCTGCGCTCCTGTTTCCGGTCGATGACGCAGCGCATGATCCCGATGGCCGGATTCTCGCCCGTAACGACGAGTTCAGGCATCCGGTAGGTGGTTGGCTGCATGCGGATCTCGATCTGTTCCACAGACCGGTCCGGAATGGCGTACCGCTGCGACTCGTAGCCGATGTACCGGAACAAGAGTTCGGCGGGCGTTTCCTCGATGGCTATTTCGAAGACGCCGTCCGCGTTGGTAATAGTGCCCCGAAACGTTCCCTCGATCCGTATGTTGGCCGACGGCAGGGATTCTCCCGTCTGTGCGTCAAGGACCTGTCCGCGTACGATGTGTCCGGGCTCTTGGGCATGCGCGACCCGGGCGCTGGACACACCCGCCAGCATGGCAATAAAAATCAGTTTGCGGAGCATGGAGGAGTACGAACTAACGAACAGGTTGAAGACAGGCAGGCGTTGTGTGTTTTTGCGGGGATTGGAGCAAAA
>JANQSQ010000533.1 GCA_028283985.1 Rhodothermales bacterium
GACAGGGCCGCGGCCCCGTGAACCATTTTTACTTTCTGAAGCAGGTGGATGTCTTTCCCTCGGCGGAATGAAGGGGGGAGGCTGGCTCGGTATACTGCCGTTCGCTCGCGGTCCACCGTCCCCTTGAAGTGCATGGTCTGTCCGCCGTTTTTCCCACAACCCCATTTTCGCATGTCCGCGCGTCGTTGCACCGGGAGGCGGGTCTGCCCGGCGCGAACAAAGAGAGCGGGTCAGAGTTTGTACGGGGTTACGTGCCCGTAGCTCAGCTGGATAGAGCGTCTGACTACGGATCAGAAGGCCGGGGGTTCGAATCCTCCCGGGCACGCTATCGAGCATGCTCATGAAGGTTCCTGATTGCATTGGATGGGTACGCTATTTTTCCGGAACGCTCGTCCAAACCCTGGTCCTTATTCTAATTACGATCTGGTTTGCAAGTCTTGCCGGATGTGGGCCGGGAGGCTCGCAACAGACCCTCTTCGAACGCATTCCGTCCAACCGGTCAAACATTCTTTTTTCAAACAATCTGACCTTTACGGATTCGCTCAATATCTATACCTACAATAATTTTTATTCAGGTGGCGGCGTAGCGCTTGCGGATTATGACGGCGATGGAAGACTGGACATATATCTGGTCAGCAACCAGCATGCCAACCGGTTATACCTGAACCGGGGCGATTTTGTCTTCGAGGATGTCACGGAAGCGGCTGGCGTGGCGGGATCTTTTCCGTGGTCAACCGGCGTCAGCATGGTGGATATCAATGCCGATGGGCGCCCGGACCTCTATGTCACGAATGCAGGCGCAAGCGAGGCAGCGCTCCGCGCCAACGAGTTATTCGTGAACAATGGAGATGGGACCTTCACCGAGCGCGCCCGGGAATATGGTCTGGCCGACGAAGGCTACTCGATACATGCGATTTTTTTCGATTACGATCAGGACGGATTGCTGGATGTCTACGTCGTCAACAATTTTCCCTCGAAACCCATTGCCGCTTACGATCCGGAGCGAATGGATCGTACGCATCCCTACTTTGAAGGGGGGGATCGGCTTTACCGGAACGAGGATGGACATTTTGTCGAAGTGACAACAACCGCCGGGATATTCAGTTCGGAAGCGGGCTTTGGCCTTGGAGCCTCGGCGGGCGATCTGAACAGGGACGGATGCATGGACCTCTATGTATCCAACGACTTCTTCGAGCGGGATTATCTCTATATAAATCAATGCGACGGCGCCTTCAGGGAATCTCTGGAAACCATTCTTCCCAGCATCAGCACCACTTCCATGGGTGGGGACATTGCGGACCTGGATAATGACGGAGCGCCGGAGATTTTCATATCGGATATGCTTCCGGATACGGAAAAGCGGATCAAGAGAATTACCAATTTCATCGAGTGGGACAAATACCGGGAAGAAATCCGGCTTGGATACCATCGGAAATTTCTCAGGAATACGCTGCACTACAACAATGCCGACGACACGTTCAGCGAGATCGGGCGGTATGCCGGGGTGGAGGCCACGGATTGGAGCTGGGGCGGATTGCTGGCCGATTTCAACCTGGACGGGTTGCGAGATATTTTTGTGCCGAACGGTTTTTACAAAGATGTCACCGATAAAGACCTCCTTATGGCTTCTGTGCGTGTCGCTGCCACAGGTAATGGAGGGGCGGACTATATTCGCCGACTTGTCGACATGATGCCCAGCACGCCGACCTCCAACCATATGTTCGAGAATCTGGGCGCTTTGCGGTTTGCAGACCGCGCATCGGGCTGGGGGTTGGACGCTCCCGGTTTTTCGAGCGGTGTGGCCTATGGCGACCTGGACAGGGACGGCGATCTCGATCTGGTGGTCAACAATGTCAATATGGAAGCTTTTGTGTATCGTAACCGGGCCGTGGAGCAATATCCTGATCGAGGCTGGCTTGGGATCGAGTTGCAGGGAGAGGCCCCCAATCTTCAGGGTGTGGGAGCACAGGTGGAAGTGGTGCGTCACGGCAAACGCTGGTATGCCGAGCAGATGCTGCAGCGGGGATTCCAGTCTTCCATGGATCCGGTGATTCATTTGGGTCTCGGCGCAAGCGCGGGTATGCTGGATACGGTGCTTGTGCGATGGCCGGATGGGCGCCTTACCATCCGGACGCAGGTCGAAACCCGTCAGCAACTCGCACTGCGACAGGAAGCGGCATTCTGGCCCGACACGGTTTCTGCATTCGGCGGTTTTTCGCCGGCTCAGTCCTTCTTTAGTCCCTTTGCGTCTCCGACCGTGCGCGGCCAGCGCGCCGCGCCCATAATGGAAGACGTTACCGGCGGGATCGGTCTGGATTGGGAGCACGTGGAACGTCCCCATGACGATTTTCAGCGTTCGCCGCTTCTGTTCCATATGCGATCGACGGAGGGACCGCCTCTGTGCGGCATGGATATCGACGGAGATGGGCGGGACGATCTATACGTCGGCGGGGGCAAGGGGCAGCCGGGAGCGTTGTTCATGCACGATCCCGGTGGACGTTTCAGGAAAACCCGTCAGCCGGCGCTGGAACAGGATCGGGAAACGGAGGACATGGATTGCGCATGGGTGGATGTCAATGGAGATGAGCGTCCGGAACTGTATGTTGCGAGCGGGAGCAGCGAAGTGCCGTTTGGGCATTCGGACCTTGCAGATCGCCTGTATGCGCTTGATGCGGAAGGAACGTTCGTGCGTTTCGAGCATGAGTTGCCGATTTCGGGGTACCGCTACAGTCCGACCGGCGTCGTTCGCCCGGCCGATGTGGACGGAGATGGAGATCAGGACCTGTTCGTTGGGATTCGGCAGGGAGCTGTGTACGGCGAGCCGGTTGGGGGAATGCTTCTCGAGAATGACGGTTCGGGGCGGTTTCGCGATGCGACGGATCGTCTGATTCCGGGAGCGCGGGCGTCCGAATTGAAAACGGCAGGCGTCACGGATGCTGCATGGGGAGACCTGGATCGGGATGGGCGTTCCGATCTCGTTGTAGTGGGCGAATGGATGCCGCTGACGATTTTTCTCAACCGGGGCGGTATTCTGGAGCGGACCGAACCGGACGAAGCGGGTCTTTCCGGTACATCCGGGTGGTGGCAGTCCGTCGCGCTTTCGGATATGAACGGCGATGGAGCACTCGACATCGTAGCGGGTAATCATGGCCTCAATACGCGTTTCAAGGCAGGTCGGGAACGTCCCGTAGAAATGTGGGTCCGCGATTTCGATCGCGACGGCCAGTCCGATCAGATCATTACGGGCTATGACAAGGCCGGCGGTCCCTGGCCATTCGCTCTTCGCGAGCAACTTCTTTTGCGCTTTGGCCTCTCGCCGTTGATCGCCCGTAATCATTTGGGCGGGGGACAGGGAGAACTCCAGCGGGTTCTTCGACGGTTGCCTCATTTGACTCCGCTGGTCGATCCCTTCGAATCGTACGCGGGAAAGACGGTTCACGATGTATTTGGCGCGGAGTTGAATCACGCGACGCATTACGTCGCAGAACGGCTGGAGACGGTGGTGGCGTGGAATCGGCAAGATGGCTCCTTTAGCGTGGAAGCGTTGCCATTTCGCACCCAATTGACGCCTATGTACGCCATACTTGTCGAAGATATCGACGACGACGGATTTCCTGAAATCCTTATGGGAGGCAACTTGTATGCGGTAACGCCCCAGGCAGGCCGATATGATGCCGGGTATGGGGTGATGTTGCGCCGGGATTCCACCGGGCGTTTTGTCGACGTGTCGGCAAACGATAGTGGATTTCGCGGCGAGGGAGAGGTCCGCGCCTTTCAGATATTGCGCTCGGACGAGGAGCGTCTGATTGCCGTGGCGTACAGCGGCGGCAGTTTGGTTATGTTGCGCCTCACCCGCTATGCTGCGATTCGTTGATTCTGTCCGACTACAAGCGAATTATTTCTTCTTTGCAAAAAATTCACACTTATTTTTAATCCGACATCCTCTCCGCCAAATCTAATTTATTAATGACAATGAAATATAGGATAAATTTATTTTGGTATTTAAGCATTATTTAAATTTATATTCTACTTCAGCAGATTTTATTATAAAAAAATAAATATCTATGTACTGTTCGAATTATTAATGTAGTCGTGCGTGTTTAGTAGCAAGCTTTGTTTTGAGTTCATAAACTGGTGGTCATTAAATCCTTGGGCAATGCCCATGGCGCTATCCAATCGTGCTGTAGGGCGGACGCAAATCCCAGACACCAAACAGAAGCATTAGGCCATGAATTACCGCTATACTCTCTGGTTGTCCTTACTTTTATTGGCGTTGTCCTGGCCGTATGCCCCGGTTTTCGCACAAGACGGACAAATTGAAGGCACGGTGGTCGATGAAAGCGGGGAACCACTGACCGGGGTTAACCTGATCGTCGACAAAATCGCTGTTGGCGCCGTCACGAATTCAGAGGGTTATTATAGCATCTCTGGCCTGGAGCCCGGGGGCTATACTGTTTTTGCCTCCTTCATCGGATTCGCCACGCAGGAAATTTCAGGCGTCGTGGTTGCGGCCGGGGAAACCGTTACGCTGGATATTGTACTGATCGAGACGGAGCTCGAGATGGGGGACATCGTTGTGACTGCTCTTGGCGTGGAGCGGGCAGAGCGATCGCTCACCTACGGTACACAGAACGTCAGCCCGGTGGGATTGGCGGAAGCGCGGGAGTTGAATCTGGCCTTCTCGCTGGCGGGCAAGGTGGCGGGGTTGGCGGTCAACCAGGCCGGTACGGGACTGGGCGGTCAGACCCGGTTGATTCTCCGGGGCAATCGGTCTATCAATGGCAGCAGCCGCCCTCTGTTCGTGGTTGACGGGGTGCCTGTCCGGGAGGATATCAGCAATTTGAACGCGAGCGATATCGAAAACATTTCCGTTCTGAAGGGGCCTAATGCGGCAGCGCTGTATGGAAGCGCTGCCCAGAATGGCGCCGTGGTCATTACCACTAAACGGGGTACAGCGGGTGAGGTAACCGCCCGCTTCAGTACGAATCTTACGGTCCAGCAACCTCTCATACTCACCGAATTTCAGAACGAATACGGTCAAGGAAGCGGCGGCGCGTACAACGGAGGATCGGAGTTTTCCTGGGGACCCCGGATGACCGGCCAGACCGTCGATTTCTGGACGCATGATCCGATGCAGGTCCGACAATACGCGTTCGAAGCGCAGCCGAACAACGTCGCAGATGTATTTCAGACCGGATATCAGTCGTCCACGAATATCGCAGCGAGCGTCGGTTCCCAACGAGTCCAGGGATTCTTTTCGTATTCCTTCACGGATGCGAGAGGCACTGTGCCCGGAAACACGTTGACGCGGCACAACACGCAGGTGCGGGTCACCAGTCAACCTTCCGACCGCCTGTCTCTGGATGGGAAGCTGAATTACGTTCGACAGGTCATCGAAAACCGGTTGTCTACCGGCGAAAGTTTCTCGAACCCCATCCGGCATGCGTATCGCTTGCCCCGGAACATCCGCTCGGAGGATGCTTCGTCCTTCGAATATTTCACGGAGGGCGGAGAGCGGAAGCAGCATTATTGGGTCCCCGGTTCGAACGGAGGCGCCAATCCGTACTGGACGTTGAACCGTAATCTGAACGCAAATACGAATGACCGGATAATCTTGCTGAGTTCCGCTACCTATGAGTTCATGGACGGGCTCACGCTCATGGTCCGCGGGTCGTTCGACGGAGATGCAGGGAGTGGCGACAGCAAATTCTACGCCGACAGTTACATCATCGCCCAGGATGGCAGTTACTCGCTCAGCAAGTCCAATTCCTATGTATGGAACGGCGATTTTCTTGCATCTTACCGAAAATCCTTGCCGGGCAACGTCGTCAGTTTCGATATCAATGTTGGCGGCAATACGCAGCAACGGCGTAATACATCGTTGTCGGCCAATACCGGACAGGCTCTCACCGTACCGAATTTTTTCACGCTTTCCAATACCCAGAACGTAGTGGCTTCTCAGGGAGTTGGATCGCCAGTGGATATTCATTCGCTTTACGCCTTCGGCAAAGTCGCCTGGAAAGATGCTGTGTATCTCGACTTGACAGGGCGAAACGACTGGAGTTCGACGCTTCCCGCGGATGAGCAGTCGTATTTCTATCCTTCCGTTGGTTTGTCCGCCATCGTATCGGAACTCCTTCCCTTGCCGGATGCGGTCAGCTTTGCACGGATTCGCGCTTCCTGGGCCAAGGTAGGCAATAGCGCTCCCCCGTTCCAGCTGGTGCGCAGCGCCAGTCTTTCTTCCGGCGGAAACAATGGTTTCCTGCAACTGAGCGGCACGCTTCCGAATAAAGAATTGCGTCCCGAAGAGACCGTTTCTACGGAGATCGGTTTGGATATGCGTTTCTTCAGAAATCGCTTGGGTCTGGATGCGACGGTGTATAAAACCAACACCCGGGATCAACTCTTTACGGTGGCTCTTCCACCGGGTTCAGGAGCGAATTCCTTCTTTACGAACGGAGGCGACGTCGAAAACAAGGGCCTCGAATTGATGTTGAGCGCTACCCCGGTCCGCACCAACGACCTGAATGTGGATATCGACCTGAACTTCGCGATGAATCGGAATAAGGTGGTGGCCATTTCCGACGAGCGTCCCCGGTTGCAGGTTGCCAGCGAGTTTCTTCGCGCCTACTTCATTGAAGAAGGCGAACCCTTCGGCAATGTGTATTCGAGGGGTTTCCAGCGCGACGAGCAAGGTCGTATCCTTGTCGCCCCGAATGGCATGCCGCGCGTCACGGCGGGCAGAACGGTCAACGTGGCCAATTTCAATCCCGATTGGCTGGGGAGCGTTCTGGCCTCGATTTCCTGGAAGAACTGGGACGCAAGCATTCTGATCGACCACCGCCAAGGAGGGACCGTCACGTCACTCACGAATGCGATCCTTTATGCGGACGGAGTCACGTCCGGGACGCTCAATGGTCGTGACGGGGGCCTTGTTTTCGGTCAGAATTTCTGGTCACATGAAACGGCAGTGATGGAAGATGGCTCTCTCAACACCACGGCGATAGACGCCGAAACTTTTTGGCGTGGCGTGGGAGGCCGCAACGCGCCAGTGGGCGAGGCATTCATTGTCGATGCGACGAACACCCGCGTACGTGAGATGACCATGGGGTATAGCTTCCCCAGGTCGATGTTCGGGAATGTTCCGATTTCGGGCATGAGGATCGCGTTGGTGGCGAGAAACCTCTTTTTTATCCATCGGGCTTCCGAAAATCTGGACCCGGACGTGATAGTCGGCATTGGCAAGGCGGCCGAGGGTTTCGACTCCTTCGCGCCACCTTCTTCCCGATCGGTTGGTTTCAATCTTTCCATTGACTACTAAGCTCCGAATTCTCCTTCCCTCCTGCAAATACCCCGATCCTGACGAAAAAGGAAATGGCTATGAAGAAACACATTGCAAGCGAATGGACCGTACTCGTTGTACTTACAGCGATGCTCTCGTTCACCGTGTCGAGCTGTACGGACGACTTTATGGATCTGAACAGCCCGCCCCATTTGATTTCCGAAGAGAACATTGATGTCGGGCTTTTGGGACAAGCCTTCGCGCAGTCTCAATATTACGGTATGTACGGACTCCACTGGCGCTTCCAGATATCCCAGTCGCTCTTTTCCGACTTGTATTCCCAATATTTCGCCACGACGGCTGAAAATTTCGATTCGGATCAGTACGTGGAAGTCGGAAGATGGATCGATCTTGCGTGGCGCTCCTTTTACGAGGTGGCGGCGCCCCAGGCATACTTCGTTGAAACGTTTTCGGAGGAAGAAGGCCTTTCGTTGGAGAACGCTATCGCGAAGGTATGGAGGGTCCAGATATATCATCGCATAACAGACTATTGGGGTCCTATTATTTATTCTCAATTTGGAAACGGGGAAACCAGCGTTTCCTATGATTCCCAACAGGATGTTTATATGGATTTTTTCGATACGCTGGACGAAGCGGTAACGGTGCTGGAACAGAATCGAGGGGGTAGCGCTTTCGCAAGTCATGATCAGGTATACGGGGGGAGTGCGGATCATTGGCTCGCTTTTGCGAATTCTCTCCGCCTGCGTTTGGCGATGCGGATCCGATATGTTGATCCTGGCAAGGCAAGGATCGAAGCGGAAAAAGCAGTGACCGCAGGAGTGATGATGGATAATTCGGATGGTGCTTTCATGCTGACGACCCAAAACTCGCTGCACCCGCATACCACCATTACGAACTGGGGAGAATTTCGCATGAGTTCCGCTATGGAGAGTCTTTTGGAAGGGTACGACGATCCGCGGATCGGGATTTATTTCAGTCCGGCTGTCGACGGGGACTCCGACGGGGACGGCAGCCCTTACGAAGGTCTTCGAAACGGATTGCCCCGGATCGATAAAGGCGCTTCCATAAACCCGAAATACTCGGATATAGGCGTGAACTGGTTACCCCTCGGCAAGGGTGGCGTAAACCCCTCTATTCGCGTAATGGGTGCGGCGGAAGTGTATTTTCTTCGTGCCGAGGGAGCACTTCAGGGATGGAACATGGGGGGATCGGCGGAAGAACTTTATAATGAAGGCATCCGAATGTCTCTTACGGAAGGCCGTATTGGCGCCGACGCCGCATCGGTGGATGCGTACATCGCAAATGGTAATTTACCCGCCTCTCCGAATGACGAGTGGGAGTCGCCTCCGCTTACGGATATCCCCGTCGCTTTCGATAGCGGTGCGTCTTCGGAGCGGCAACTTGAGCAGATCGTTACCCAGAAGTGGTTGGCTCTTTTCCCGGATGGTTGGGAAGCCTACGCTGAGTATCGTCGAACCGGGTATCCCGATCTGTATCCTATCATCCGGTCGTCGAACCCGGATGTGCCCGAGGATGCGATCTTTCGTCGGATGACATTTGTGAGCAGCGAATACTCCAATAATCAGGTGGCTACGGAGGCTGCCGTGAGTTTGCTCAATGGTCCCGACAGGAACAACACGAAGCTCTGGTGGGATGCTAAATAAGGAAGAAGTCAGGCCTGTTCTGTTCGCGCTCGTCTGCTTCGACACAATTTGACCGTGCTAACGCCGGGGGTTCGAATCCTCCGGGGCACGCATTCCCAAACGCCCCGGAGTAGCCGAAACGGCGATCCCGGGGTGTTTTTTGTTTAGAGCGTTTCTTATTTTATCCGCTGTGCGGACAAGAACAAGCCGACCGGGCTTCCCGATGCATTTTTTCCGTCATACGATTGCGTTGTTGCTTTTGGGGGCGCTCACCCTGGGCGGGGTGCTTTCGCCGCTGGCGCACCTTTCGTATATGGCGGTCAGCGATGCCTATGCGCCGGTTTCGTCGCATTCCGGCGGGCATCATGGGGCTCATGCTGCGTCGCTTCCGTCGGATGGTCCCGCCTTGCAGGCTCCGCATGAAGGGCACGTTTCCTGCCCTTATATGGAACTCTATGCCACGCCGTTGTTGGGCGTTTCGGCGCAACCCGTTGCCGTTCTTGCCGCGGATTGCCCTGTGGCGACGCTGCAGGAATGTGCCCGGGTATCGCGGCGTGCTTCCCTTCTCTTTTCGTACACGGTACGCGGCCCTCCCTTCGCCGCCTGATCTCTCTGATCCACGGTTGCGCGCTGGTTGCCGCGCTGGTTGCCGCGCTATGTCCGGAAGCGGGCAAAACGATGAGGCCGCCATTTCCCTCGGACGCTGATCGAAGGATGCGGACGCGATGCGGCGGCGAGCGCGAGATCGTACCGGCATAGCGTTTTGTTTCCTCGCGCATTGCCGCATTTCCGGCGTGCCGGTCCGCGCAACAGGGTTGGGAAATCCCCTCGAGTCCGCATAGCGACCAGGGCTTCTCTGCGCCCGACCATGGTTTTTGGGGGTTTGTCGCCTGCTTATCGCTGCCCGACGGCAGTCGTTCGTTTCTTGCAGGGCACTTTCTTCGAGACGATTCGCAAGGGGTCTTGGTCCATGCGTTCCGGATCGTCCCCTCCGTATTTACCTATTGCGTACACGCCATGAAATCCATTCGCTTGATTCTTTTTCCGTTGCTTCTTCTGAGCCTCGTCTTCACCGGATGCGACAGTTCGGTCGACGAAGGCGCAACGATGGTCACGCTGCGCCTTCAGCCGACCGTTGACGGAACTCCGCTGTCTTCCGACCTGAATACTTCGTACACGGTCAACGGGACGGCCACTTCGTTTACTTCGGCCCGTATTTATCTCTCCGAAATCACGCTGCTTGGCGAAAACGGCGAGGAGGTCCCGTTCGAAGGGGAGCCGCTCACGTTGCCTGCCAAAGACAGCGACGATAACGACATCTCCCATACCGTAACCGACCGGATTGTCTTGGCCAGGCATGATCTGGGAATGCACAACTACATGCTGGGCGAAGCGCCGTCCGGCTCATATACCGGCATTCGTTACAAGGTGGGTATTGCCGGAACCACTAACCGGGTCGATGCCTCCCAGGCGCCTGCCGAACACCCGCTCGCCAAGCAAACCGATCGCAACAACCACTGGAACTGGAATGCCGGCTATCAATTTCTTCGGATAGACGGCAAGGTCGATACCAATG
>JANQSQ010000605.1 GCA_028283985.1 Rhodothermales bacterium
GCATCAGGCCGATATGCTGGAGCCCGCGGACACGGTGCTCGAATCCCTTCGCCACGCCGCCGGGGATAAAACCGATGGGGAACTCCGCTCCGTGCTGGGCGCCTTTCTTTTCACTGGCGACGATGTGTTCAAGCGCGTCCGCGTGCTGTCCGGCGGGGAAAAGAGCCGCGTTGCGCTGGCGCGCACGTTGCTTCATCCTTCCAATTTTCTGATTCTCGACGAGCCGACCAACCACCTGGATACGTTGTCGCTTCCGGTGCTCATCGAAGCGTTGCGCCAGTACGCGGGCGCCTTCGTCGTCATCAGCCACGACCGACATTTCCTCGATCGGGTGGTCAACCGCGTTTGGTACGCCAGAGGGGGACGAGTACGTACGTTTATCGGGAATTATTCCGAAAACAGGGAGCGCATGGAGTTCGGAGAGGCCGGTTCCGGTTCGGAGGGGCAGGCGTCGAGCGGGTTGCGCGGAAAGACATCTCGAAAGCGTAGATCCGAAACGGCCGGAAAGGGTTCCGGCGGGCCGCGCTCAAAGGAGCAGAAGCGGCGGGAAGCCGAGGAACGCAACCGCTTGCACCGGGCCATGAAAAAGGGGGACGCGGTCGATCCCGAAGCGATGACGGCCCATCAGTTGCGCGCGTATTGCGACCGCCTGGAACGCGACATCGCCGAAAAGGAACGGGCCTTTCAGGACGTGCAGGACCAGATGGCCCAGCTGGACGCCTACAAGAACGGTGCGCTTATCCGTACGCTTCGCGCAGAATACGACCGGATGAAGGAAGACCTCGAGCAGGCGTATGCCCAGTGGGAAGCGGCGAGCGAGTGTATGGCGGTAAGGGAGGGGTAAAAAAAGAGGTTTTTTCGATGTCGTTCGGTGAACCGAATGCCCATCGCTGTCGTACCTTTGTCCGAAGCCCATCGCCACCTCAAAGGGTCTAAAAAAGTGATCCAGACCACGTTGCCTTTGGCGGCAAAACCTGCTTCCCGGCCCGCTCTGTCGCCGAATGGCGGGCCAACCGCCGCGCGCAGCGAACTGTTTGCCCGTTTTGCAAGCCGGATCCGCATCGACTACGACCTGACCCGGCGCCTTGTCTCCTATCAGGGCAACAAAAGCATTCCGGGCTTTCGCTGGATGAAATACAAGGAAGGCTTTTCCACGCGGCTCGTCGAACGCTTATTGAATACAGGCGGCGGAGACCGTGTTCTCGATCCTTTTTCCGGTATCGGCACCACCGCGTTGACAGCCAGCCGTATGGGAAAAAGCGCTACAGGTATCGAGATCATGCCCATCGGGAATCTGGCTGCGAGCGCTATTGCGGCCGTTGCCAACGGACTTTCCTCCGAAACGTTGACGGACGCCTCCGCAAAATTGCTGTGCCATATCGAGTCTGGCGAAGCAGACGAAAAGCGCCGTTTCCCGCATGTCCGCATCACGAGAGGAGCTTTTTCGCCGCAGGCCGAGGAAGAGATCGCCAGAGCCCGGACATTCGTTGCCGGATTGTCCGATGCGTCTCTCTCGACCGTCCTTGAATTCGCTTGTATGACGGTTATTGAGGAGGTCAGCTACACCCGAAAAGACGGTCAGTATCTTCGGTGGGATCCTCGTTCCGGTCGAACGAACAGCACCCGACTCGACAAGGGACCGTTGCCGACGCTCGGATCCGCGCTGAAACGCCGCCTGGATCAGATTATCGCGGATATTCCGGCTGTCAAACGTACGTACGGCGGTCCGCCGCCGGAGTTGATCGGGGGTTCCTGCTTGACGGAATTGCGCAATCTCGACGAGGGATCGTTCGATACGGTCATCACGTCGCCGCCTTATGCGAACCGGTACGACTATACCCGCACGTACGCGCTTGAACTGGCGTTTCTGGGGTACGACGAACAGGCGTTCAAGACGCTCCGCCAAGCCTTGCTGTCCGCGACCGTCGAGAACCGATCCAAGCGCGACGCGCTTTCAAAGATATATGGGTCATCCGATTCTTTGTCCCGCGTCTTCGAGATGGTGGACGCCAATGCCGCGTTGGCGGAGGTCCTGACCATTCTTCGCGCACACGCCGACGAACTCGGCAATCGCAACGTGATCGGTCTGCTCCTGCATTATTTCACGGAAATGGCGGTTGTTATTGTGGAACTTGCCCGCGTCGTGGCGCCCGGCGGTCATGTTTTCATGGTCAACGACAACGTGCGTTATCATGGCGAAGAGGCTCCTGTGGATCTGATCCTGTCCGATTTTGCCGAACAGTCAGGTTTTCGTTGCAATACTATTTGGGCTCTGCCCCGGGGAAAGGGAAATTCCAGCCAGCAAATGGGACGGTTCGGCCGGCAGGAAATCCGCAAATGCGTGTATCACTGGCAGCGAATGTAAATGGACCCGAATAAACTGGAGGCTGCGCGTCAACGCGCACGGATTATTTCGGACAAGATTCGCGCCCGGACGGACGAAACGGTTCGCAACAAGATACTCGCATTTGCGGGGCCTCTTTCATGGGAAAGACCGGAACGGTTCGGGATCGAGATGGAAGCATGGCGACACGTTAAGGAAACGGACGCCATGCCCAGGCTTGTTTTCGCGCACCCTGACGTGCTTTGCATATACCCGGACACATCTTTGCATTATCGCGGAATCGCCATTCTTTCTCTCAAGCGAGTGCAACAGATTGTCGGTTCGGTGGATCGTTGGGAAAAAGAGCCCGACACCGTACGTGTCACGGAAGAAAAGGCGCTTCGGGTTGCTCGTCTGTACAATGCTATCATATCCTCCATCATTCGAGGTTCCACAGACTGGACCCTCGAAAATGGCTATCGCAACATTCTCGCGACCATTGGCATTACGCAGGATGGAGCGTTGAGGAATATCATTGGCCAGGAGGCGGAACAGTCGATCAAAGACAGAATCTCGGAATGGCTTGAAAGCCGGTCCGGTATCGCCTGTCAGGCCAACGAGGCCCGCACGACATGGTATCTGGGCGCCGGAAACGACCTGAGGATGGTATATGCCTCCGAGCCCGACATCCGCTTTGAAAAGGAAGTGTCGGACGGTTCGTGGAAAGAAATTGCGACGATCGAAGTGAAGGGAGGCACCGATCCGGCGGGGGCGCTGGAGCGACTGGGCGCCGTCAAGAAATCTTTTGACCGAACCTCTGCAAGAACGAGGAATTTTCTGGTCGCAGGCGTGGTGACGGACGAAATGCGCAATCAACTCAATAACATGCACATCGAAAAGGTCTTCCTTCTTGCAGAGGTATTACATCTTGAGAACGAATGGGCGCAGTTCGTAAACGAAATATTCCATCATACCTTGCGGCTACTGGAAATGCCGTATCGTGGCGCATGAGGGTCTGAAGTGCTCTTTTTTCTATTTTCTCTAAACCGGGCGGGATGCGCATGGTCGGCGGCGCATGCCACTGCATGGGTCCGGTCGAAAAAACTGCTTTGCCTAACAATCGGAAATACCCATATAGGGGCGCCAACTTAATAGTCTTCGGGCATTCTCCTGGGTGTTTTTCACTTCTTCATCGGGAATGCCGAGGGCAGTTACCCTGTCCGGGTCCGTCGCCAGCGCCTCTACGATCTCTATGAGGTCCGGATCGTCCAGCGCGACGGCGAGCACCATGGCTTCACGCAGGACATCCGAACGGCTAACCGGATATACGCCGGTGGTGCCCTGCATTGGCAGGTAGGATAGAAAATCTCCCTCCAGGAAACGCCGTCCGGTTGCAATCAGCAATGCCCTGCTTTGGCGCGAAAAGCGCAGATATCCCTGTTTATGGGAGGCTACCAATTCCGATAGTAACGCCAGGCCATCGTACATTTTTTCAAGCGTCGTCGTCGGCGTGGAAACAGCTTCGGCGAGCAGCATCGCGCTTGTATCGGGAAACTGGCGGAATATTCCATCGGGGTACATCCCCGGCTCTTTGCCGCATATTCCGTACCGCCCCAGGTACACAAAGAATTTAACGAGGCTCGGGTCTCGCAGTTGTGCGATAACACCTAGCATGGAATAGGGAGTTATGCCTTTGTAATTCCCGGTTTCACTGTCAGAATCCACCCCCGCTTCTTTTTGCTGCATCGCCGCTTCATACTTGTACAAGAATGCCTTTTTCAGAACAGTGCGCAAGGAATCCCCTATTTGTTCCGGTTCCATGCGCGATATCTGCCGGAGCGCTCTGAATTGGGCGTCTCCCTCTTCTCCTTCCATGATGGCCTGTGTCGCAGCAACAAGTTTGTCCTGCGGTAATTCCGGCTCGCGAAACGGGTCCCGAAAATCTCTGATATCCTGCTGAAGTCGCAGTTGAAGTTGCAGTGCCCTCTTGATATCCATCTGAAAATACTCAACCTCTTCAGGGCGAACGCCCCGCGCAATCAATTCCTCTCGGTTCAAAGCCAATGTTTCTACGATCTGTGTCAGGTCCGGCTCATCCAGTGCGAGCGCGAGCTCCACAGCGCTGGAAAAAACTCCCCGTATACCCAGTCCCTGAAAATCTTTCAATCCCTCCCTGTCAAGAAAACTACGTGCCGTGCGCACGATCAGGTCTCTGTTTTCAGAGGAAAGGGGCTCTATTAGTGGCGTATAGCGAACGATGTCGGTCAAGGAGGCCAGACGGGCCTGTGCCTGCCACTTATACAGTCGCTCCCCGGAAAGCACGTCGACAATCGGGGCTACGCTACGGTTGCCCATACGTATGAAAGAAAAGCGGATATCCCCTGCGTTTGCCAGCGCTTCGATGGCTTCGGGCGTTTCGAGGCTCGCCACAGCGTCTGCCAACATCGAATGAAATATTCTTCTGCTACGCCATTGATCTCGATCGCTCGCCTCCAGAGCCTTCTTACCTTCCTTATCGCCTGCAGCCTCCAGGCGTTCGAGCAACCAGGCGCGTTCATTTATTTTTTCATTCAACCAGACCAGGGTTTCTATCATGACCGCCCTTGCCTCGGGACCAATGTTTTCGGGGGTACTGATGTAGCCAGATCCTGGGTGCCCCCATCGGCCGGCCCCGTGTATTGCTATAAGCGGGGCATATATGTCTTTTTCCTCTGCCTGGACTGTCCGGATTTCCTCCGCAAGGTCCGCATCGGAATAGCCGGCATATTGCTTCGATAGCGCTTCGGACAAAAGATGCCAGGCGGTGTACATGGAATAATTTTCGGAACTAAAGCCCAGCATTCCCCTGACCACGGCGTATTGCAATGCTTCTCCCATTTCCCCGGGAGGAATGTGCATGGCCAGCCAGGCTGCTGTGGTTTGACGCGCTATGTCCCCGGGAAGGTAGTGGCCTTGCTCATCGTAGGAAATAATAGAAAGGATGTCTGCAGCCAGTTCTTCCTGGGAAAACTGAGGCTGCAAAGCGCAGAGCAGAAGTCGGGAAAGGCTGTCCTGGCGTGCATTGCCCGTGCTATCCTGCTCGGGAAGATAGACCACAAACGCAGCCGCATCCACGAGCACCTCGCGCAAGGCGTCGCTCATTTGCCCCGGCGGGATGCGGGCGGCCTGTGCAAGCGCTTCCTGTTGTACGGGAGATTGCTCGCCCGTCATGATCGTGCGAATATCCCGGGCCAGTTCTTCCTGGGGAGGAAGTGCGGACGCGGTCGGATCATGTTCGGGGCAATCCGGCGCGGCGAATGTTTCCGTTTCCGGAGATGCGGCGGAATACGTGTCCTGCGCGTACGCCTCGAGTGTACAGGCCGCCAGAAAGACGGGCGCGGCAAGCGCAGTAATTGCGATGCGGATACGGATGTGCATGGTGCAAGGGGAATAGGGGAATCACTTTTCTTAACAGTCAGAGGGCCCCATATTAGGTCGCCAACTCAGCGATCTTTTTATGCTTGTCTGAAAACGCTCCCCGTGTTCATCGGAAAGGCCGAGCACGGTTATCTTATCCGGATTCGTCGCCAATTCCTCCAGGAGCGTTATCAAGCCCGGGTCGTCCAGTGCAATGGCCAATTCGATAGCTGCGGACAGAACGTTCGAATCGCTATATGAATTGATCTTGCCCCGAGTGGCCCAGGAGAGCGCGATGTCTTCTTCCAGAAAACGCCGGGTGGTGGCGATCAACAGGTTTCTGTTATCCTGCGATATATCCAGCCAGCCTCGTTTGTAATCGATTACCATGTAGGCCAGAATGTACAGTGCTGCGGGTGTTTTTTCAGATGGTTTTGCCGGTTGGGAGATGGATTCGGTTATCAATGGAATGCTCTGGTCGGGAAATTTCTTGAAGAGATATTCGCTGACTGTCCCAACGCATTTATAGTCGTACGCATCCAGTTTTACGAACAGTTTGACGATTTCGGCATCTCCAACGGAGATAGTAGCGCTTTCGAGGGCATTCTCTAAACTGTACCAGGCATTGGCGTTCGGGGCGTCCCAGTTTGGCTTTGCAGATTCGTTGGACATATGGAAGAAGGCACCTACTATCGCTGTGCGAAGCGTATCCCCTATTTGCGTCGGATCCGTTTCAGCCATTTTTTCCGCCTGCTCTACGGCTTTTAGTTGCAGGTCTCCGGTTTCGCCTTCCGTGATGGCTTGTATCGCCGCGACAAGTTCATCCTGCGAAAGAGGCGGGGCTTCCGGTTCGGGTTCCGGCGAGTATGCGTCCCCCGTTTCCCGGCGCGCATTCCACGCTTCCGACTCCGCTTTCCATCTCTTTCGTCGTTGCACATCTTCCCGGACGTATTCCGCTTCTGCTGCAGGGATACCGCGAGCGATCGCCTCCTCGCGGCTCGAAGCCAATGTTTCTACGATCTGCATCAGGTCCGGCTCGTCCAGGGCGAGTGCAAGGCCAATGGCTCCATCCAGGACCTGTCTTGCGCTCGCCAGTCCCCGAAAATCTTTCAAGCCTTCTCTTTCAAGAAATCGATGCGCCGTATTAACAAGCAGCGCCCTGTCATCGGAAGAAAGAGGTTCCTGAACGAGGCCGGCCAGATTGTGCAGACAGGCGCCTGCCAGCCGGGCATGCACATGCTTTCCGGAAAGCACATTGATAATCGGAACTACGCCGCGGTTGCCAAACACGCCAAGGTAGTTGAGACTCAACTGGTTTGAAGCTGCCAGCATTGCGATGATTTCAGGAGATCCGGTATTCCCGGCGAGATGGAAAACAGTTTCGGCCAATATTCCATGCACCCTGTCCCATGTATCCCGATAGTAGCCTGTTTCCAGGGCTTTTTCGGCCTCTTCATCGCCGGCGACTGCGCGGCGTTCCTGCAACCAGACGCGTTCATTCGCTCTTTCGTTCAACCAGGCCAAAATTTCTATTACAGCGGCCCTCGATTCGGGACCAATGTTTTCAGGATCACTGAAGCCCCTAAACCCTGGACTATTCCATCGAACGGCCGCGTGTATCGCCACAAGCAGTGCGTCAGGATCTTCTCCTTCCGCCCAGGTCGTGCGGATTTCCGCTGCAAGGTCCGCATCGGAATACCCGGCGTATTGTTTCAGCAAGGCTTCGGATAAGAATTCCCACGTTACGTACATACTGTAAAATTCGCCGCCAATGCTGAGCACGCCGTCGATTACGGCGTTTTTCAATTCTTCTCCCATTTCACCGGGAGGAATGTGCATGGCCAGCCAGGCCGCCGTTTTCTGACGTGCTTGATTTCCTTGAAGGCGGCGGCCTTGCTCATCGTGGGAATTGATAGAAAGAATGTCCGCCGTCAACTCATCTTGGGAAAAGTGAGGTGGTAACGCGCAGGCCAGAAGACGGGAAAGGCTGTCCAGACGGGCATCGGGGGTTTCTCTTCTTGCGAAGTAGAAGTAGTTGACAAACGCCGCCGCATCGACGAGCACCTCGCGCAAGGCGTCGCTCATTTGCCCCGGCGGGATGCGGGCTGCCTGTGCAAGCGCTTCCTGTTGTACGGGATATTTTTCGCCCGTCACGATCGTGCGTATATCTCGCGCCAGTTCTTCCTGGGTAGGAAGTTCGGCCGCGGACGGATCATGTTCGGGGCAATCCGGCGCGGCGAATGTTTCCGTTTCCGGAGATGCGGCGGAATATGCGTCCTGTGAATATGCATCGAGTGCGCAGGCCACCAGAAAGATCGATGCGGCAAGCGCTGTAATCGCGATGCGGGTCCGGATGTGTTGCATGGGTCGTCAGTCAGGTGAAGGATGCCTCTTCGGTTTCACAGTTTTATTCTTTCCAGATCCACTTTTCTTTTCTCGAATTCCGCGTGCAACCCCAGGTGCTTTAGTCCGCCATTGGTCAACCAATCCATACTATCCGGTTCGGTGGAACGAAGATCAAGTGTCACGGGCACGGCGTCTTGCAGCTTTCGCATGCGCTCGTTCGACCACAGCCGCTGATCCAGCACCACGAACAACCCCTTGTCTTTTTCCGAACGGATAAGGCGTCCGAAACCCTGCCGCAGTTTCAGTTTTGTGGTGGGCCGGTAATATTTTTCCCAGAATGCATCGCCCATGCATTCCTGCCGGTGCGCTATAAGCGGATCGCCCAGATTCGGGTTGGGCAGGCGCACCACAATGACCTGCGAAAGCGTTGCGCCGGGAAAATCCACGCCGGTCCAGAATCGATCCACTCCGAAGAGCACGCTGTGCTCCGTAGCGCGGAATGCATTGATTTCGGCAAGGCTGCTTCCGTCCTGCAACAAGGGATCGACGCCGTATCGCTCCAGCACGGGCTGCACCTGTTCGTAGATGTCGCGCATCTCTTCCGTACTGGTGAACAGCGCCAGCGTGCGCCCGTTCAGCGCCACGACCAGCCGGGCAAGAGCGCCTGCGGCCTCCTTGCGCCACCTGCTTTTTCGTTCCGTAGGGCTGTTGGACCAATAGGGTGGAATGGAATTGGTTACAAACCCCTTCACATTTTTGGCGTAATCGAAAGGCGAGGCGATACGCTCCGATGTATGCGCATCGAACGGAATGCCCAGATTATCGGAAAACAGATCGAGACGGTCGTCCACGAACAAGGTCGCCGAGGTGAAAAGGGTGGTCGCATAATGCTTGTTGCATGTTTCTTTCAGGACCGCCGAGACGTCATAGGGAATTTTTTGCAGCGTCCATCCCTCCCCGCGGAAGGTGCAGATATGTACGAAATTTTCCGAGGGATAATCGTTTGCGATTTCCGACGCCTCGAAACTCAGTTCCTTGGCGAATCGGATATACTTTACGATGCGCGCTTTTTCGCGTTGCATGCGCTTGTTTCCGGCATCCTCGTACAGTCCGCTTCGCAGCAGGGCGTCCCAGCATGTAGCGATATGATCGAAGCGGACGGCCAGCGAGGACAGGTGTGTCCGGAAATGCTCTCCGACCGAGGAATGCATTGTGACCCATCGCCGGGTTTCCCGGTCAGGATAGTCCCCGGACACTTCGCCGATCACGTCCAGGAGGCCATGTATTTCCTCGCAAGCCGCGCGGATGGACTGCACATTCTGCAAGGCTTTTTCGAGCGGATCGTCCTCTGCTATGAGTTTCCCGGCCGCCTGCAACGATTTCGTAAACCGATCTTCCAGAATGTGCGCAAATCCGCGGCGGCGCTCGGAGCTTGCAATCCGTTGCAAAAACCGGCGCCGGATACGGTAGGTGGACAGGATCATGGTGGCGGCATTGCGCAAGTTGTCCGGAAATTGATCCGCTTCGTCGATCAGGCACACCTGCGCCGGTTCCTGTATCTGGCTGTCCATGAGAGGCAGTTTGTAGTGGTTCGTAACCACGATGTCCGCCTCGCGGGCTTTCTGCAGATGCCGGGGG
>JANQSQ010000549.1 GCA_028283985.1 Rhodothermales bacterium
ATTACGCACATCGGAGACCGCGAAGTCGGCACCGGCAAGCTCGATCTGAATTTCGTGAACGAAGGTCCTCTGTACGACACCTCCGACTGGTCCAAACTGCAATCGAACCAGCCGTTCTTCGCGATGATCAACACGCCGGAGGCGGAGTACGACATCTACGACCGTAAATCCGCGGAGAAGGAGCGCGTGCCGTGGGTCGGGGAGGACTGGCATCCGCAGATCGCTACGCCTGTGAACGTCAACCCGCCTCCGTATTACCCGGATCATCCGATCGTGCGCGAGGAATGGGCCCGCTATCTCAACTCGATTTCGGGAATGGATGTACGGGTAGGGTGGATTCTTGAGGCGTTGCGGGAAGAGGGGATGGCGGACAATACCATTATCGTGTTTTTCGGGGATAACGGACGGCTTACGGCGCGGGGCATTCATTGGGTGTGGGACGTGGGCATCCATGTGCCGATGATCATCCACTGGCCGGACGGCTTTCCGGCTCCGTCTCAATACAGCCCCGGCGGCGTGTACGACGGGGTGGTCAGCCTGCTCGACCTGACGGCCACGACGCTCTGGATGGCAGGCGTGGAACGTCCCATGAGCATGCAAAGCCTCAACTTTTTCGGAAATCGTCCCGATCCGGCGCGCACGTACGCGTTCAGCGCCCGGGACCGCATTGACGAAACGGTGGCCCGCCTAAGGTCGGTGCGCGGCCCCCGCTACCACTATATCCGGAATTATTACCCCCGCGACGGTTTTCCGACGCTCAACCGGTACAAAGAGAAGTGTTTTCTGGTGAAACCGCTTATGCGCCGGCTGCATGAAGAGGGCCTGCTCACCGGGGCGCCTGCCCGGATGATGGAGCCGGCGCCCTACGAGGAATTGTACGACACGCAGGCGGATCCGCACGAAATCGAAAACCTTGTGGACTCCGGGAATCCGGAGGACCGGGCGGCGCTCACCGCCATGCGGGCGGCGCTGGATGCCTGGATCGCCGATACGGGCGACCGGGGCATTTATCCCGAGCCGGAGTACGTCGTAGCGCCGTTCGAGCAGGAAATGCACGACTGGTTCGGCACGCCGGACTGGTACCTCGAAGCGCAGCAGGGCATGACGGAGTGATTCCGGAGTGAATGCGGTCGGATTGTCGCCTCTGTCGTATCTTTGGGTCGCAGTTTTTCGCCCGGCGCGCTTCCGGATATCCGATGAATGCGCTGTCCTGCGTGTATTGCATCTTTTCCTGTCCGCACACCCCTGTATCCACCAAACCGTCGCGTTTGCGGCAAATCACATGATATTGCATAAAAACCCTGTTTTACGAGGCGGCTCTTTCGTGCTTGCCTTTATCCTGCTGACCGTGTTCTCCATCGGGTGCCAGCCGGCCGCCGAAGAGGAAATGCCTGCCGAGGAACCGCCTGGACCGGTCGTTCTCACGGAAGTATGGCTCCTCGAAGAGGGGCTTACCCATCCGGAATCGGTCATCTACGATGCGGAACGCAGCGCCTTGTACGTCTCGAATATCAGTTTCGACGGGCCGGGCTTCATAACCAGAGTGTCCGCAGACGGGATGACCGTGGACTCCATGTGGGTGACCGATCTGAATGATCCGAAGGGCATGGCGCATGGAGGGGACCGCCTGTACGTAACGGACGTGAACGCCCTCCTGGAAATCGATCTCGATTCCGGAGAGATTATCGCCGAGCATGTCGTGGAAGGGGACGAGGTCTTTCTGAACGATGTGACCGTGGGCGATGACGGCGCGGTTTACGTTTCCGATTCGCGGTACAGCAAGGTCTATGCGTTGCAGGACGGCGCCTTCGACGTCTGGCTCGAACACGATAACGTGCTGGTGCCGAACGGCGTGCATGTAATAGGGGACGAGCTATACATCGCCGCCGCCGATTCCACGGCGGAAGAGCCGGGCGGGGCCCGGTACCTGCAAGCGATCTCGTTTTCGGATCAGCATGTACGCGCACTGCATGGAACCGAGCCGGAGGGTGCGCTGGACGCGATCGAGCCGGACGGCATGGGTGGTCTGTTCGTGTCGGATTGGGGCGGCGGCAGCTTGCTGCATTTCCGCGATGGAGAAGGCTTGACCGTATTGCGTACCCCCGGGCAGGGCACTGCCGATGTGGAATTCGTTGCCGATACGCAGATGTTGTATGTGCCCGTGATGATGTCCCACCAGCTCATTGCCTTTGAAGTCTCCATGTAGCCGTGGAGCGGTTGCTGCTGTGCTGTAGCGCCGCCGGACGGCCGTTCCCGATTTGCAGGGTCCGTCGTTCGTACGGTAAAAAAGACACGAAATCCTTCTCAAGATGATGAACAGACGTACTTTACTCGCTTCTGCCGCCCCGGCAGCCCTTGCGTCTCTTGCTGCGCGTTATGCCGCCCTCGGCGGCATAACGCGCAGCACCGTCCCTTCGCCGCAGTACTACGAATTGCGCCGGTACCGCTTGCGCAATGTGTCCCAGCAGGGGGCATTCCATGCTTTCTGGGGAGATGTGGCTATACCCGCGCTGAATCGCCTCGACATCGAGCCGGTAGGCGCATTTACGGTCATGCACGGCCCGAATGGTCCTTCGGTGTATGTGCTTCTGCCGCATGCGGACCTTGCATCGGCGACCGCGGTGCGCCGGCGCCTTGCAGAGGACGAGACGTACATGCAGGCCGGAGAGGGCTTTTTGAAGCGCTCCATGGCCGATCCCTCCTATGTCCGGTACGAAAGTTCGCTTTTCAAGGCGTTCGACGGCATGCCGGCGATGGAGACGCCGATCGATTCGGACGGCCGGGTCTTCGAACTGCGCGTCTACGAAAGCCAAAGCGACGAAGCGGGTATCCGCAAGATCGAGATGTTCGACAACGGCGAGATCCCGATCTTCCGCGAAGTGGGGTTGCATCCCGTCTTTTTCGGGGAAGCGCTTGTGGGCGAGCAGTTGCCGAACCTGACGTACATGCTCGTTTTCGAGAGCATGGCCGCCCGGGAAGAGGCATGGGCGAAGTTCATTGACCATCCGGACTGGAAGGCGCTCAGCGCCGATCCGTATTACGCCGAAACCGTATCGGCCATCAGCAGCTACGTGCTTCGCCCGACAGGCTATTCCCAGGTGTAGATGCGGCTCCCGCATCTCGTTGTATGCGGGCTTGTGGTAGCCGGGGGGATATGCCGTAGACATCTACCCGCAGCCCTGGTTCGCCGAAATTCTTGCATGCAGGCCGACGAGACAACAGGCTTTCGCGACACACATCAAGGAATGCCTGTAGCTGATTCCGGTCAGGACCAGCTTGTTTACTCCGGTCGTGCGAAGGCTACGAGCG
>JANQSQ010000556.1 GCA_028283985.1 Rhodothermales bacterium
GCAGGCGCCGCCGGCCAGACCGAGCTCCGGGTACAGCGTGATGTCATGACACTGCGTAGGCCCGGGGCCGTCCCCCTCCTCCTGATCGAGTGGAACGCCGAACCGTTCCGAGAGAATCGCGGGGAGGTTCTCGCGCAGTAACGTGCTGTCGGCTGCCGTAGGCGGCCCGGTCCCTTCCCGCTCTTCCACAATCTCCGAAAGCAGCATCCCGACGAACTGCGACGGCAACACTTGCGCCTGTCCGAATATCTCGAAAATGAAGGCGCCCTCTGCCCGCGCCTGCTCGATGGCGGCAATGTCGTCCGGCGCCATACCGTGTCCCGGAGGCGCTACGAGCCCCTCGAAAAGGCGAGGCGAACTCACGATCGCGGCTTGTTCGGGGTGGGCAAGAGGCACCTTGATTACCTCGATCCGGAACAACGCCGTGTTCGGATCTTCCTCCGGCGAGGCGCCGGAACAACCGGCAAGTTCCTCTTCAGGACGCACCGGGGCGGACCCCGATACATAGACGTACACATTCTCGTCGTCATCCGGGTCTTTCAGCACCGAATGCGTGTGGGAACCGCGGCACGTCTGCACATTGGCGATGTATTCGGGACTTTCGATGTCGCTGATATCGAAGATGCGGATTCCGCGCAGGCGATCCGGACTCACCGTTTCCTCCACGCCTTCGGCCCCGCAATCGAGCCGGCCGCCCAGCCCTTCGCCCGAAACGAAAAGCAGGTTTTCATACACCGACACGTCACTCTGCGACGCGGGGCAGAGATAGTCGATCACGAGGTCGGGTTCGCCGGGATTCGAAATGTCCCATACCTGCATACCGTTATAGTTGCCCTGAATAGCGTAGTCGCCGGTGAAGGCCAGGTCGGAGTTGGTCACCCCGATGAAGTCTTCCGGAGACGGCGTCGACGAGAGCACGCGCAGATTCCATAGCGCTTCTCCGGCATCGAACAATCCCGCTTCGAGCCCGACGCGGGAGTCGGCGTATTGGATGGGCTCCGCAGGCCTTTCAGGCTCAGCCTGTGCGGAAGGAGCAGCCCCTCCGGGATCGACCACGGTCATCGCGGGACTGTGGGCGCATGCGGAGAGTCCGCCAAGCAGACCTGCACAAAGCAGAATCAGCCAGAAACGGTGGGTGGCTGTCCAGGTAAGGGGACGATAAAGAAGCGTTTTGGTTTTCATAGCCCTTTGTCGGGTTAAAGGAAGAAGGATTGAATGGAAAAGTGTCCAGGGATCAACTGTCCTCGCCAGCCGCGGGCAACTGTTCAAGCATGAGTTCCATGCGGGCGATCTCGGTAACCTGATCCACGTGAATACCCGAAGCAAGTTTAAACGCCGCTTCGTCCAGCGCAGCCCCATCCGTACTGAAAAGCTCGTCCACCATATACACCGCCCCGGCGTGGTGCTGAATCATATAGGTCAGAAAGAGCCGGTCGAAATCCAGACCCCGGGCCGCCTCGAGTTCCTGCAGTTGCTCCTGCGAGAGCATGCCGGGCATGTGCATGTGCATGGCGTGATCGCCGGCGCCGTGCATCATCAGGTTTATTCCCGCGATGTGGACTTCGGGCGCCGGCTGGCCGCGATCGCGGAGCCACTGCTGCATGATAGCGATTTCGTCCTGCTGCGCATTGATGATACGGGCAGCCAGCGTCCGCACCTGCGGGCTCGCGCCATTGGAAGGCGCCAGTTCCGACATGATAAGGGCCTGCGCGTGGTGCGCGATCATGCCCGTCATGAA
>JANQSQ010000558.1 GCA_028283985.1 Rhodothermales bacterium
TATATCGTCAACAGCGTACTCAGCGACGACCAGATCAGGAATCTGGTAGGCCGGATTACGAAGTTTATCGAGAAAGAGGGCGGCAATATCGTTGAGGTGGATGAGTGGGGAGCGCAGCGCCTTGCCTATCCCATCGACAAAAAGCGCACCGGGTATTATGTGAATGCCTATTTCGAGGCAGGGGGCGAACTGATTGCCCGCCTCGAACGCGCGTTGACCCTTGAGGACGATATTCTTCGCTTCCTCACATTGAAAATGGACGCGGTCATGCTCCGTCACTACGAGGAGCGCAAGAAGGAAAGGGCGCGCGAGAAGGCGGAAGGCGTACAAGAAAAAGAATCCACTACGGACAAGGAGGCGCAGGTTTCTGCCGCCAGGGAACAGGCGGAATCCCCGCCTGCTCCGAAGGAGGAAACAAAAGCAGAGGCGCCCGCTGAGGAGAAGAAGGCCGAGGCGCCCGCTGAGGAGAAGAAGGCCGAGGCGCCTGCTGAGGAGAAGAAGGCCGAGGCGCCTGCTGAGGAGAAGAAAGCCGAGGCATCCGCCAAGGAAGCGAAAGGCGAGGCGCCCGCTCCGAAGGAAGAGACAGAAGGAGAAACGTCCGCTGAGGATACGAAAGCCGCCGATAAAGAATAAATTCTCCGGAAAGCAGATATAAGCACATTGACAGGATATTCCATGACCGAAACCCGTTTCGAACCCGACCGGATCGATTTTGTCGATTACAAGGATATTGAGCTCCTGAAACGCTATCTCAACGAGCAGGGCAAGATTTTGCCCCGGCGTATCACGGGAGTGCCTCAGAAATTTCAGCGCAAGCTTACCCGGGCGGTAAAGCGCGCTCGTCACCTTGCAATGCTGCCGTTTGTGGCGGATAATGTTCGATAGGAGGGAACTACTGCGATGAAGCTTTTACTGCTGAAGGACGTGGAAAACCTCGGTAACGAGGGAGACATCGTGACGGTCCGGGATGGCTACGGCCGCAATTACCTGATTCCGGGTCGTATGGCGGTGATTGCTTCGGATTCCGTGGTTCGTCATCAAAAAGAACTCGCACGCCAACGCGCAAGGAAAATTGCCCAGGAGATTGAGGATGCGGAGCGCGTAAAAGAGCAACTGGAGGCTGCGAAAGTGGTCATTCCCGCGAAAGTCGGAAAGGAGAACCGGATTTTCGGGACGGTCACACCGACGCAGATCGCGGAAGCGCTCGGTCAGCAGGGGTTCCGGATCGACCGCAGACATATCGAGCCCGACGAGGATATTCGCATGCTCGGCGTCTACACGGCTACCGTGAAGGTACACAAGGAAGTCTCGGCCAAACTCAAGGTCGAGGTGGTCCCGGAAACGGAAGCGTAGACGCGGCGGAATACGCCGTGCCTGACGGAACAGGGCATTGCTGCATAGTGTTAACAGGCCCTAGCCCACTACGGTTTTGCGCCACTACGTTTTTGGATTTGTGCAGTGTCTCGCCCGCATAGGCTGGCTGGCTGTGCTTGTCCTGTGTACAGGGTTCGTATGTGCGCAATCGTTTGCACAGGATTTCCTGTCTGCTACGGACTATGTGACCTGGACCGTGGCGGTGGCCCCCGAAGAAGTTGCTTCCGGGGAAGCGTTCGAGGCGGCAATCGAGGCGGACATCTCGGAAGGCTGGAAGATGTACGCGCTCCATTCGCCGCGTCCGAGTTTTGCCGTCGAGTTCACATGGGAAGAAGAGGGGCTGTTGCGCGCAGGTCCCATGCGCCAGAGTACGCCCGTCGAGGCGCATGATCCCTGGTTTGACGCCACGGTGCGCTACTTCACCGGGCAGGCCCGGTTTACTGCTCCATTTCGGATAGGGGAGGGTACCCCCGCAGGAAATCGCCCGCTCAACGGCGTCGTGCAGTTCATGATTTGCACCGACGAGGTGTGCCTGCCCCCCACACCGGCGCCGCTCCAGGCCGTAGTACATGTTACCGGGGGCGGCCCTGTTGCCCAGGGATCCGTATCCGGCGCCGGAGCGGTGGTCGGGGATGAGGGGAACGACTCGCTTCGTTCCGTGCCCGACCTGGCCGGAGACAGCGTCCCCCTGGTCTTGTCTCCTGATTCGGCCACCGAAGACGGCGGCGATGCACACGCCGGCGGTCTGTGGCGCTTTATCCTGCTGGCGATCGGGGCCGGGCTTGCCTCTCTCCTGACTCCCTGCGTCTTTCCGATGATCCCGCTGACCGTCTCCTGGTTTTCGGGGCATGCTTCGAAGCGTTCCGAATCGGTTCGTATGGCGCTGGCCTTCGGGGCGGCGATTATCCTTACCTTCACGGCGCTCGGCGTACTGGCCGCTTCCTTGCTGGGCGCTGCGGGGGCGCATACGATTGCAGCCAACCCATGGATCAACCTTCTCATCGGGGGGATATTCGCCGTGTTTGCGTTTTCGCTGCTCGGCATGTTCGAATTGACGCTGCCGGGCCGTTTCGTCAATTATTTCAATCGTCAGGGTAATGAGCGGTCGGGATATGCGGGCACATTTTTTATGGGACTGACCCTGACGCTGGTGCATTTTTCCTGCACCGTTCCGTTCGTAGGAGGGCTGCTTGCGCTTGCCACCGCGACCGGCGAGTGGACGTATCCCGTTGTAGGTATGGTGGTCTTCTCGGCCACGTTTGCCGTGCCGTTCGTGGCGTTCGCCCTGTTTCCGAAGGCGCTGCAATCGTTGCCCGGAACAGGATCCTGGATGCACCGCATTCAGGTCACCCTGGGTTTCGTGGAACTTGTCGCCGCCCTCAAGTTTTTGTCGAATGCGGATCTTGTGATGGGGTGGGGGCTGATTTCCCGTTCTGTGGCCATCGCTCTCGCCATGGTGATTTTCGGGCTGGCCGGATTCTATCTGCTCGGCAAGATCCGGATGCCCCATGAGCCGGCGCGCCAGCCCGTCGGAGCCGGGGCGCTGCTTTTTGCCGCGGCTTTCCTGGGAATTTCCCTGTATATGCTGCCAGGCCTTTTTGGGGCGCCGTTGCCCCGAATCGATGCCTGGCTTCCTCCGGCGTCAGCAACGCAGGCGGGATCCGGCGTGTTTTCGGGGGGCGCGGACGATGAGCCGGTCTGGAGCGAAGATATAGATGCGGCGTTCGAACAGGCGCAAAGCGTAGGCAAACCCGTGTTCATCGATTTCACGGGGTATACCTGTGCAAACTGCCGCCAGATGGAAACCGGCGTGTTTCGCGAGGAACCCGTGGCGTCCCTGCTTCGGAACGATTTCGTGCTGTTGCGCCTTTATACCGACGCGCGCGATACCGGCCCGGCATTGCGGGAGTATCAGATCGAGCTGGCCGGCACGGTAGCGCTTCCAACCTATGTCATTGCGGATCCGTATTCCGGCGCCCTCCTGCACAGGCACTCGGGGATCGCATCGGTTTCGGAGTTTGCTGAATTTCTCCAGCAGGGCGCCGCCTTCGAGGCGGATGCGCCTGCGGCCTTTTTGCCCGGTTCTTCGTAAGGATGCTCTGATCATGTTCCAGCGCGATCTGATCATGCGGGAGATCGAGCAGGCCATCCGGGTACTGCTCCATGTGTTGGCGCAGACGCTTCGACTGAAGTCCGAAGAACGGTACGAAGAAGCCCTTGCATACATACGTGAGGCATTCGGAGAAGCCGATCTTTCTCCCCGCCCGGTGGGCGAACTGTCGCCTCGCGAACTGGTCGAGCTTTGCCGGTATCCGCGCGGATTCGAGTACGGTCTTGCGCTTGCCATCGCCGATTTGCTGTGCGAGGAAGCCGATCTGCTGGTCCAACTTGGATCGCTGCCGGAAGCCCGCGCCCGTGCTGTCGGGGCCAGGGCATTGTACGAGGAAGCGCTGGCTACGGAAGGAGCCGTGCTCCCGGTGGATATTGCGCAGAAATTGGTGCGCGCCGAACGACTCGCGGAAGAATAAATATGTCATCTTCCGATCCGATACTGACTATCGAATGCCCTTCTTCTTTTCGTTTCCGGTCGACGCTTCTGAGTCATGGCTGGATCGAGTTGGCGCCGTTCAGCCACGATGAGGAGTATACGCGGCTTCGGCGCATCGAATCTCTCCCGGACGGGCGCATTGTACGCCTTGCTTTTACGGCGGCAATGGACGGAGACGGGGCTGTGCCCTGCGGCGAAAGATTGCAGGTATGCATCGAGGAGACGCTGGGACATGGGTCCGGTGCGGCGAAGCGCGCCGCGAATGCCCCGCTTACTCCTCCGGTCCGGGCACATCTTCAAGGGGTGACCCGGCGTATCTTCAACCTGGAGATGGACCTGGAGCCGTTTTATGTTTTGCTTGCAAATGTCCCGCGCTATGCCTGGGTGTTTGCGCACAGAGCCGGACGACTGCTGCGTGCACCCACGGTTTGGGAAGATTTGGCGAAAACGCTGTTGACCACCAACACGACCTGGGCCATGACGCGGCAGATGACCCGGCGGCTGAACGATTTGGGGCATGCCGGGGCATTTCCTTCTCCTGAAATCATCGCGAATATGTCCCTTGACGCGCTTTCCGATCATGTCCGGGCCGGATACCGGAATGCATACCTTCACGACCTGGCCTGCCGCATTGCAGAGGAAAAGATCGATGTAGAAGGATGGTTATATACGGAGATGTCTTCCGCCGAGTTGTTCGCCGAGATACGTTCCCTGAGCGGGTTCGGCCCGTACGCTGCCGGTGCGGTCATGAA
>JANQSQ010000566.1 GCA_028283985.1 Rhodothermales bacterium
GACAGGCGACCTCGCCGGCCTGATGACTATTCCCGTGAATGAGGTGATTCAGAAGCTCTTTGAATCGGGGATGATCGTGTCGATCAATCAGCGCCTCGATGCCGATACCATTTCTTTTGTGGCCGACGAGTACGAGTACGATGTCGAGTTCATTACGGAATTCGGTACGGAAGACATCATGCTGGAGGAAGACGATCCGGCGCAACTGAAAGTGCGGGCGCCCATCGTAACGGTCATGGGGCATGTGGATCATGGCAAAACCTCTTTGCTGGACTACATTCGCAGTGCGAACGTGGTGGCGGGCGAAGCGGGGGGCATTACGCAGCATATCGGCGCCCACAAGGTGAATCTTCCGGATGGCCGGGATATCACATTTCTCGATACGCCGGGGCACGAAGCCTTTACCGCAATGCGCGCCCGGGGCGCCAAGGTTACGGACGTGGTGGTGCTTGTGGTGGCTGCCGACGATTCGGTGATGCCTCAGACCCTTGAAGCCATCAACCATGCCCGGGCTGCCGAAGTGCCGGTGGTGGTTGCGATCAACAAGATTGACAAGGAGGAGGCGAATGCGGACAAGGTGATGCAGCAGCTCGCCGACCATAACGTGCTGGTCGAACAATACGGCGGCAAAGTGCAGTGCGCCCTGGTTTCCGCCCACACCGGGGAAGGGGTGAGCGATCTGATGGAGAAGATTCTGCTCGAGTCGGAAGTCATGGAACTCAAGGCCAACCCGGATCGGAACGCGGACGGGGTAGTGATTGAATCGCGTCTTGAGAAAGGGCGGGGGAATGTGGCTACGGTGCTCGTCCGCAACGGCACGTTGCAGGTAGGCGACTATTTTATTGCCGGGCTGTACAACGGGCGCGTACGGGCCATGTTTGACGAGCGGGACCGCCGGGTAGAGGAAGCCGGCCCGTCGCAACCTGCCCTTGTGCTGGGATTAAGCGGTTCGCCGGAAGCGGGAGACCAGCTTGTCGGGCTGGACGAAGAGAAGGAAGCGCGGGATATTTCGCAACGCCGCCAGCAGATTCACCGGGAGCAGTCCTTGCGGCAGAAGAAGCACATTACGCTGGATGAAATAGGTCGTCGTCTGGCGCTTGGCGATTTCAAGGAGTTGAACCTGATTATCAAGGCCGATGTGGGCGGCTCCGTCGAAGCGCTGGAGGATTCGCTGCTTAAACTGAGCACGGAAGAGGTAGCGCTCAATGTGATTCACAGCGGCGTCGGGGCGATTACCGAAAGCGATGTGATGCTGGCTTCGGCGTCCGATGCGGTGATTATCGGATTTCAGGTGCGCCCGTCGCCCGGCGCCCGCTTGCTGGCCGAGCGGGAAGAAATCGATATCCGCACGTATTCGGTCATCTACGATGCGATCGAGGATATTCGTGATGCGCTCGAAGGGCTGTTGTCCCCTGAAGAGAAGGAGGTTACGAGGGGTACCGTGGAGGTGCGGGAACTGTTCAAGGTGCCTAAAGCCGGTACGGTGGCCGGCTGCTATGTGCTCGAGGGCAAAATTCGCCGCAACGATCGCATGCGGGTAATTCGCGAAGGAGTCGTGATCTACGAGGGCGAAATCGATTCGCTCAAGCGCTTCAAGGATGATGTGCGCGAGGTGCAAAGCGGGTACGAATGCGGTATTTCCATCAAGGGGTACAACGATATCAAGGTGGGAGATCAGATCGAAGGGTACGAGATCATCGAAGAAAAACGTACGCTTCAGGTGGGCTCGCCGGCCTGACGCCGGTCCGGTGCGCGTTGAAAGGCCAAGACTTCTCTTCCATCCATTTCCTGCTCCGCCATGAGTATTCGCACCGAACGCGTAGCCCGATTGTTGCAGCGGGAAATTGCGGAAGTGCTGCAAACGGCGTTTTCGGAGCGCATCCCGTGTATGTACGCTGTAACCAATGTTCGCGTGACGAAGGACCTGGGCATTGCGTATGTGGATGTGAGTATCTACGAACAGGATTTGGAGGAGCGTCGTGCCGCTTTCCAGCATTTTATCGATCTGACCGCGGAAATCCGATCGGCGTTGGCCCGGCGCATTCGTCATCAGTTGCGGGCGGTTCCGGACATTCGGTTTTTTCTTGATGAGGCCATGCACGAATCGAAACGCATGGACGAGATTTTTGAGAAGATCCGGGTCGAACGGGAACACCGGGAAGCCGGTTTGCAATGACACGGCCCTTTATTCGGGATGTAGATATCAGGGAGGTCTATTATCCGGCCCCGACGTTGCCGGAGACCTTTGACAGGACCGTGCTGCCTGTGGACAAGCCGGGAGGGTGTTCATCGTTCGATGTGATTCGCAGGCTGAGATCCTTTCTCGATGTGCGCAAGATGGGCCATGCCGGCACGCTGGATCCGCTGGCTACCGGGTTACTGATCATACTGATGGGGCGGGCGACCCGGCTCATGGAGCGGTTTATGCATCTGCCCAAGACCTACGAGGCCACGCTGCGCCTTGGCGAGGCCACCGACACCTACGATGCCGACGGCAAAGTGACCGAGCGCCGCGATCCCTCCGGAATCGGGCGCGAAGACCTCCTGCGGGCGCGCGATCGCTTTGTGGGCGTCATCGAGCAGATCACGCCTGCCTGGTCCGCGGTCAAGCGGGGCGGCGAGCGCCTCTATCGCAAGATGCGCCGGGGCGAGGAGGTAGTTCCTCCCAAGCGCATCGTTACCATCCAATCTTTTGAGATACTGGAAAGAAAGCACGCGGACGTTTCCTTTGTAGTCGAGTGTTCCAGCGGCACATACATTCGCAGCCTTGCCCATGAATTCGGGCAGGCGCTGGGAGTGGGCGCGCATATCGTCCGACTCCGGCGTACGCATATCGGCGACTTCTCGGTGAACGAAGCCTGGACGGTGGATGGTCTTCAGAAAGCCATCCGGGGGGGCGGCGCATGAAACGATTGCATGGGCTCGATCAGGTTCGCAAGGATACGGCCTCGGTGCTTACCGTGGGGACGTTCGACGGAGTGCATTTTGGGCACCAGGCCATTCTGCGATATTTGCTGGAGCGTGCCCGGGCGCTCGGCGGGATCAGTACGGTGTTGAGCTTCCACCCGCATCCGCGCGAAATCGTGGAAGGGACGCCATTACCCCTGTTGACGACTATTGAAGAGCGTGCGGACATTATGGAAGAGATGGGTTTGGATCGGCTTGTCATACTTCCCTTTACCAGGGAGTTTTCCCGGCTTTCCGCCGAAGCATTCGTTGAAGACATTCTGGTTCGAGGTATCGGGCTGCGGGAAATCGTTATTGGCTACGACCATGCCTTCGGACGCGATCGGCGGGGTAATGCGGACCTGTTACGTACGCTGGGGGAGAAGCATGGCTTCACGGTGGACATTGTACCCGCCCGGATTATACAGGAACAGGCCGTTTCCTCCCGCAAGATCAGACAGGCGCTGGAAGAGCGCGGGGATGCCGAGGCGGCCGCCGACATGCTTGGACGGTCCTATTGCCTTACGGGCCGGGTCGTTCGCGGCGAGGGGCGTGGACGGGAAATGGGATTTCCGACAGCGAACATCGATGTGGAGCATCCGCGTAAGGCGATACCCGCCGATGGCGTGTACGCCGTGCGGGTGTACAGACTGTCCGGACCTCCGGATGGAGTTCCGGAAAATCGTTCGCTGCCCGGTATGATGAATATCGGGGTTCGTCCTACGTTTGGAGGCGAACGGCGCATGATCGAGGTCCATCTTCTTGACGTCGAAGAAGATATGTATGGAGAGCTTCTTCGCGTGGAATTCGTTTCCAGAACACGCAATGAGCGCCGTTTTGCATCCAAAAAAGACCTAGTGAAGCAACTTTCGCAAGATCGGGTGCGTAGCAGAGAGATACTCGGCGGGTGCTAAAGCTGCGCCTGCTGCTTGTACGCCTTACCCATTTTGACTCATTTTGGGTAGGCGTTCTTCTTTACGATGGCATAATCTAAAGAGGAGAGAATACGCCATGATTACTACAGAGCAGAAGAAAACGTTGGTCGAAACCTATGGAAAATCGGCTGACGATACCGGCGCCCCGGAGGTTCAGATCGCGATCTTTTCGCATCGCATCAACGAACTGAACGGACACCTGAAGCGCCATCCGGGAGACCACTCCACGCGGCGCGGATTGCTTAAACTCGTAGGGAAACGGCGCCGTTTGCTCAATTATCTGATGGACCGGGATATCGAACGGTATCGTTCTATCATCAAGGAATTGGGTATTCGGAAGTAACGTTTACGCCCGGTCAACTGCATTTCCCTCAATGGGCATGAGCCATATATGTCGCGTGCGGCGTTCGTACGTATGCGGCCCTTATGCACCGGAGGTAGAGAGGCTGAATACGTAAGAAACCGAATTCCTGCGCAGGCGAACGAAACGCAGGGCATTGCACAAAACGAAGACGGAGACAGAAAGAAAAATGACCACATTTGCACATAAAGAAATAGAGATTGCTCCAGGAAAGGTGGTCTCGTTGGAGACGGGCCGCCTTGCAAAACAGGCAGGCGGCGCGGTTGTTGTCCGGTTGGGAGACACCATGGTGTTATGCACCGCGGTCCTCTCGCAAGAAGTGCGCGTCGGGCAGAGTTTTTTCCCGCTCACGGTCGAGTACCGTGAAAAATTTTCCGCAGGCGGAAAAATTCCGGGCGGGTTCATAAAGCGGGAAGGCCGCCCGACAGACAAGGAAGTGTTGTCGTCGCGTTTGGTCGACCGGGCGCTCCGCCCCCTTTTCCCGGATGGATTTTTACATGAGACCCAGATTATCGCATACGTAATTTCCGCCGATGATCAGTACAATGCGGATGTCCTGGCGGGTGCGGGCGCGTCCGCGGCGCTGATGCTTGCAGGAGCCCCGTTCGATGGGCCGATCGCGGAGGTCCGCGTTGCCCGGGTAGACGGCTCCTTTGTCGTCAACCCGACGATCGAGGAGACGGCGGATAGCGACATGGATATTGTGGTTGCGGGCAAGGAGGATGCTATTGTGATGGTCGAAGGCGAGATGCAGGAGGTGGGTGAAGAAGATCTGCTTGAGGCGCTGGATGTGGCGCACGAAGCGATCCGGAAGTTGTGCGCTGCACAGCATGAGCTCGTGGCCGAGGCAGGAGAGGTTGAGCCGTTTCAGCCGAACCTGATTGCGCTGCCGGACGGAATTCTGGAGAAGGTCGCCGATGCGGTGGGTAACCGCATCGAGGAGCATCTCCATAAACCCTATGAAAAGGGCGCCTTCTACGGGGGATTGCGGGAAATCAGAGAGCAGGTGGCGTGCGAGCTCCTTGGAGAAGACGGGGCGGAGGCCACGGATGAAGGGTACACCGAGGGACAGTTGAAGGAGGCCGTCCGCGCCGTCGAGCGGCAGGCTATGCGTGCCATGATTCTGAACGAAGGCCGCCGTATCGACGGGCGCGCGCTCGACGAAGTGCGTGACATATGGACGGAAACGGGCTACTTGCCGCGCGTACACGGCTCCGCGGTCTTTACGCGGGGGGAAACCCAGGTGCTTGCCTCCATCACGTTGGGGACGGGCCGGGACGTACAGGCCGTGGATCAGATATTTTCCTCGGAGGACAAGCGGTTTTATCTCCACTACAACTTTCCCCCGTTTTGTACGGGTGAAGCGAAGTTTATTCGCGGCACCAGCCGGCGGGAAATAGGCCACGGGATGCTTGCCGAGCGGGCCTTGCAGTACGTGCTTCCCTCGGAGGAAGCGTTTCCCTACACGATTCGCGTCAATGCCGATGTGCTCGAGTCGAACGGCTCTTCCTCCATGGCGTCGGTATGTTCGGGCTCCATGGCATTGATGGATGCGGGCGTTCCTGTTCGCAAGCCGGTCGCAGGCATTGCGATGGGGCTTATCAGCGAGAACGGCAATACCGCGGTGCTGACCGATATCCTCGGTACGGAAGATCATCTTGGGGATATGGACTTCAAGTTGACGGGTACGCGCGACGGGGTGACGGCCTGTCAGATGGATATCAAGATCGCAGGGCTTTCCAGGGACGTGCTTCGCCAGGCTCTGGAGCAGGCGCGGGATGCGCGGCATCACATTCTCGATGTCATGGACGAAACGATCGCCGAAGCAAGGGGCGATCTGTCGCCCCATGCGCCCCGGCTCACGCAGATCGCCGTCGATGCGGAATTTATCGGCGCGATTATCGGACCGGGCGGGAAGGTCATCCAGGGTATGCAGCGCGATACGAACACATCTATCGAGATCGAGGACAAGGACGGCAAGGGCGTCGTAACGATTTCAGCTACCAACCAGGAAGACGCCCAGGCGGCTATTGACCTGGTCAAAGGTATCGTGGCGGTTCCGGAAGCGGGGGATGTGTATGATGGAACGGTAAAAAGCATTCTTGCCTTTGGAGCCATCATCGAGATTCTTCCCGGAAAGGAGGGGTTGCTTCATATCTCCGAACTCGATCATGGATATGTCGAAAACGTGGAGGATTATTTCCAGGTCGGCGACAAGGTCAAGGTAGAACTCATTGAGATTCGCGATGACGGGAAACTTCGTCTCAGCCGGAAATCGTTCCTGCCACCGAGAGAAGACGGTCAGGAAGAAAGGCCCCGGCGCCCCCAGGGCCAGCATGCAGCAGGCGGTGGTTCCCGCCGGGATGGCCGGGGAGGAGGCTCCTATCGGGAGCGCGGGGGCCGTAATGGCTCCGGCCGAAGCGGGGGAGGACACCGCAGTCGCAGACCTCGTTAAGGGACCTTGGGGCGCGCATTCGAACAAAACATAGGGCCCGGGATATCCTGCAAACTTGCGGCCAACCGCATGTTTATGTTTTGAGAGAAGGCGCGTCCCAAGGTCCTCGCCCATGCGGATTTAATCAAAGATTCTTAAGAATTCCGCTACGTTATGCAGCGCGCGGGAAACGGCATATCCCCGTGTTTTCGGAAAACAACCCTGAAGAACGGCGTTCGGGTTCTTTCGGAGCGCATTCCGTCGGTTCGATCCGTTTCTGTGGGGGTATGGATCGCGACAGGCAGCCGGGACGAACGCGCTGCGGAGCGCGGCATCAGTCATTTCATTGAACACATGGTGTTCAAGGGCACGCGCAAGCGGCGCATGCATCATATTGCCCGCCGCATGGAATCCGTGGGCGGCTACCTGAATGCGTTTACGGCCAAGGAGTATACGTGCTACTATGCCCGAGCGCTGGACGAACATCTTGCCCGGGCATTAGATACGGTGTGTGATCTTATTCTCTTTCCGACATTGCCCGAGAAAGAAATCGAGAAGGAGAAGGGCGTGATCCTCGAAGAGATGAAAATGTACGAGGATACCCCGGAAGATCTCGTGTTCGACCGGTTCGAATCCGTCGTATACGATGGCCATGCGCTCGGCGCCCCCGTGATCGGGTATCCCCGGACGGTGCAGTCGTTCGACCGGGAGATGCTGTGCGATTATATGCGCGGCCACTATGTACCGGATCGCGTGGTGCTTGTAGTCGCCGGGAACGCAGCGCACGACGATATTGCGCGTATCGCCGAGGATATGCTGGCGGAGATGCCGATAACCGAGCGCCCGACCCGGCGTACGCCTGTGAACGGTTATGTTCCCCATGACTTCGTGGAACCCCGACCCATTCAGCAGGCCCATTTTGTGGTGGGCGCGCGCGGGCTGAGCATTCGCAACGAGGACCGGGTAGCGTTCAGCGTGTTGAACACGTTACTGGGTGGGGGAATGTCGAGCCGACTCAACCAGAATGTGCGGGAGAAATACGGCTTTTGCTATAGCATTGGATCCTTCGCGAATATGCACTCGGATTCGGGCGATTTCGGGGTGTATGCCGCCTCGGATGTACGCAAGATGGAGCGGGTGAAGCAATTGATTCGAAAGGAGTTACGGTATTTTGTCGACATTCCGATCGGAAGCCGTACGCTCAACGAGGCGAAGAACCAGGTGCGCGGCGCTCTGATGCTCGGCCTGGAAGGCATGAGTAATCGCATGATGGCCATCGGGCGGCAGGAACTGTATTTCGGGCGGTACCTGACGCTTGACGAGATCAACGATGCGATCGAGCGCGTTACGGTCGAAGATGTGCAGCGGGTGGCGTCCATGCTGTTCAGGCAAGAGCAGCTTTCGACTGCGGCGCTTGTACCGGAGAAACATCCATGAAGATACTGGTTTCCGGCGGCGCCGGATTCATAGCTTCTCATGTATCCGGGGCCCTGCTCAGAGCGGGCCACGAAGTGCATATTCTTGATGACTTGTCCGGAGGGCGGCGGGAAAACATCCCGGAAGGAGCTGTTTTTCACGAGTTGGATATCCGGTCCGAAAAAGCCTCGGCATGTATGCTGGAGCAGGGTTTCGAGGCGTTCGTGCACCATGCGGCCCAAATGGATGTGCGCAAATCCGTTGCAGATCCGCAATTCGACGCTGCGGTAAATGTCCTCGGATTGCTGAACCTTATGGAGGCAGGCCGGCGTGCGGGGTTGAAGAAAGTGGTTTTCGCATCGACAGGCGGGGCCATTTACGGAGAGCCGGACTATGCGCCGCAGGATGAACGCCATGTCACCAGGCCCCTTTCGCCCTATGGCGTCGCCAAACTGTGCGCAGAACATTACCTTGATTATTATCGGAGTCAGTATGGCATACCCTTTGTCGCACTCCGCTACGGGAACGTATACGGGCCGGGACAGAACCCTCACGGAGAGGCTGGCGTCGTAGCTATCTTTGCCGAACGGATGCTGCGGGGCGAGCAACCCGTTATTTACGGGGATGGTTTGCAAACCCGGGATTACGTGTATGTGGGCGATGTGGTGCAGGCGAATCTGAGCGCGTTGGCGTACGATGGGTCGGGTACGTTCAACATCGGAACGGCGGCAGAAACCAGTGTAAACGATCTTTTCGATATCTTGCGGGAGCGCATTGCTCCGGACATGGAGCGGCGGCATGAAGCAGGCCGGCCCGGCGAACAGCGCAGGAGCGTACTGGCTTTTGATCTTGCCCGGCGCGAGCTGGGATGGGCGCCTGGTACAGACATTGAGCATGGCCTCGAAGAGACGGTAAAATGGTTCAGAAAGCACTTGAATTATTAACTTCTTTTCCTTGATATACAAGGAATTAAATGTATAAGATAAACCTTAAAGACTTTGAGGGCCCGCTGGACTTGCTCCTCTTTTTTATCCGGAGGGACGAGTTGGATATTTTCGACATTCCGGTGGCCCGCATTGCTGACGAGTACCTTGAGCATGTGCGTCTACTTGAAGAAATCGATCTCGACAGTGCAGGGGAGTTTTTGTACATGGCGGCGGTCCTGATCGGAATAAAGGCCCGCATGCTTCTGCCGGGACAGGAGGTCGACGAAGACGGGGAACTGATCGATCCTCGCAGGGAGCTGGTGGAACGGCTTCTGGAATATGTCCGGTACAAGGAGGCCTCCGGACATTTACTGGCGCTCGAAACCGAACGGGCGGAACGATTTACGCGCAATCATGCCGTTCCCGAACGGGCCGCATGGGAACAGAAACAGGTCCTGGATGCATCCGTGTTCGATCTGGTATCGGCGCTCAAGCGCATTCTTTCAGAGGTCCCGGAAGAGGCGCTGCACGGCGTTGTGCGCGAAGAATATTCGATCGAAGAACAGCGCGCGTTTCTCCTGGACCGCCTTGCCCGGGACAAGAATCTTTCGTTCTCCGCCCTTGTCGAGAATCGGTCCCGGCCGTTTATCGTTGCGACCTTTCTCGGGGTGCTCGAACTTGTCCAGGCGCAACAGGTGCATGTACATATTTCCGGAGAAAATCCGATCGATTTTTATCTTGCGTTGCGGGTCCGGCAGGACGAGACGGTCTCTGAGATCCGGACTGTGCAGATGCCGGATAGAAGAGACCTCGGGCAAACGAAACGGTAATGGCGAATAGACCACCGAGCGGGATGGCGTCCATACACGAATTGGGGGATCGGACGCTTATGCATGTCGCCGAAGCGCTTGTCTTCGCGGCGGATCGTCCTGTCGCCTCGCGCGAAATCGCCAGTGTGTATAGCGATGTAACAGGGAACGATACTCCCTCGGATGGGGATGTGCTGGAGGCGGTGACGAGCCTGAACGAGGCCTATGAGGCGAGTGGACGCGTTTTTCGCATCGAGCGTTGGGCCGCGGGCTTTCGGATGGCTACCATTTCTCCGGTTGCTCCCTATCTCAAATCTTTTTTCAATAAAGATCGAAACCGGAAATTGTCCCACTCGCTCATGGAAACCCTGGCCATCGTGGCATACCGGCAGCCTGTCACAAAACCCGAGGTCGATTTTGTGCGCGGCGTCGATTCCGGCTATGCGCTGGGCAAGCTCATGGAAAGGGGGGTCATCGACGTCGTGGGTCGGAGCGATTCCCTGGGCCGCCCCCTGATCTACGGAACCACGGGTTCGTTTCTGGAGCAGTTCGGGCTGGGCGATATCGACGATCTTCCCAGCCTGCGCGAAATCGAAGAGATTCTTGGAGACCCTTCCTTCAGCCGGGAGCGCGCCGAGTTGTTGCAGTTGCAACAGGAGGACGAGGCGGTACAGGACCGGACGGGGGATGAAGCGGGGCCGCAAGCGGTCCGGGAAGTCGAGGAGTAAGGTTAGGGCCTGTTAACACTATGCAGCGGCGCTCTGCGGGGCATATTTTCCTGTCAGGCCAGGGGCGCCGCGAGCGCAGTGTGGCCCAGCCACATAAACGAGCGGCAACGCTGCATGGCGGGAAAACAGGCCCTAACGCAGCCGGAAAAATCTTTCGGGTAAGAACAGATCGCGCGCTGGTTCGTTCACAGAGGCTTATATACGTTACGCGCTTTCTATTCAGGTAAAATGTCCGCCGGATTACCTGCCAAAAGGGGACAAAAGGGGCGGAAGGGTACCGCCGGTAGCGCCGGGATTGCTGGCCTGCCGGGGCGATCGGAGCCCACCGGTTCGTCCCGGAACGGAGAGAGTGCGGCAGGCAAGGGGATGCGGCTCAACCGGTATATTGCCCGCGCAGGCGTGTGTTCGCGCCGCGAGGCGGATAGCCTGATCGGGAAGGGGCTTGTCAAGGTGAACGGGGAGCGTGTCCGGGAATTCCATATTTCGGTGACGCCGACCGATACGGTGGAGGTCAACGGGAAACGCATTTCCGCTTCACCCCATGAGTACATCCTTCTCAATAAGCCGAAGGATACCATTACGACGAAGCACGACCCGAAGAACCGGCGCACCGTGATGGACCTTTTGGCCCTTCCGGATGCGGACAAGGGCAGCCTCTTTCCCGTGGGTCGCCTGGACCGGGATACGTCGGGCGTATTGCTTGTCACCAACGATGGGGAACTGGCGCACCGGTTGATGCATCCCCGGTACGAGGTGGATAAACTGTATCGGGTACGTACCCGGAACCCTGTGAAACCCCATGAGCTCGACCTGCTCAAAAAAGGCGTCGAATTGGAAGATGGATGGGCAAAGGTCGATGAGGCGGCTTATGTGGCTCTGCCCGGCCGCCATGAGGTGGGATTGCGTATGCACGAAGGCCGTAACCGGCAGATTCGCAGGATGTTCGAAGCGCTTGGCCACGAAATTACAGCGCTCGAGCGCGTGAATTACGCGGGACTTACCGCCAAGGGCGTTCGCCTCGGCAAATGGAGGCGCCTGCAGCCCTTCGAAATCCGGCGGCTCAAGCGCCAGGTACACATGCAATGATATTATGACGAACAACGACAGGTTGCTTCTTGAGCGGCTCCGCAAGGAGGGGCTTACCTACGACGATGTGCTGCTTATGCCCCGGTATTCGTCCATCATGCCCCGGGACGTTTCCATCGGAACGATTCTGACGCCGCGTATTGCGCTGAATATTCCGCTGTTGTCTGCCGCCATGGACACGGTTACCGAATCCGAGATGGCGATTGCGATCGCCCGAGAAGGCGGGGCCGGCGTGTTGCACAAAAACATGTCTATCGAGCGGCAAGCGGATGAGGTGCGCCGCGTGAAGCGCTCAGAAAGCGGCATGATCCTCGATCCGATCACCTTGCATCCGGAGGGTACGGTGGCGGATGCCTGCGCCATGATGGAGCGGTACCATATCGGGGGCATTCCTGTAGTCGATGCCGATAACCGCCTGGCGGGGATTGTTACGAACCGCGATCTGCGCTTCGCGCATGACGGGAGCACGCCGCTCCGCGAGATGATGACCAGAGAAAATCTGGTAACGGCGCCTGTAGGAACGACGCTGGAACAGGCGGAGGCGCTTCTGCAAAAGCACAAGATCGAGAAACTTCCGGTCGTGGATGACGCCGGGAATCTGAAAGGGCTCATCACATTCAAGGACCTCGATAAAAAGCGCAAGTATCCCAATGCCTGCAAGGATGCGCATGGCCGCCTTCGCGTAGGGGCTGCGATCGGGGTTACGCCGGATGTGGCGGACAGGACGGCGGCGCTTGCGGAGAGCGACGTCGATTTTCTTGTCGTGGACACGGCGCACGGACACTCCAAAGGCGTCCTGCAGACGGTCGAGCAGGTAAAGGCGCTTTCGGGGGATCGGGATGTGATTGCCGGCAACATCGGCACGGTGGAGGCGGCCGAAGCGATTATCGGGGCAGGAGCCGACGCCGTCAAGGTCGGGATCGGGCCCGGCTCTATCTGTACGACCCGCGTGGTGGCCGGCATTGGCGTGCCGCAACTTACGGCGATCATGGACTGCGCTGCGGTGGCGCACAAATACGGCGTACCGGTGATTGCGGACGGGGGGATCAAACAGACCGGGGATATTCCAAAAGCATTGGCCGCAGGGGCCGACTCCGTGATGATCGGCGGCCTCTTTGCGCGTGTGGAAGAGAGTCCCGGCGAAACCATTCTGTACGAAGGCCGCAAGTTCAAAAGCTACCGGGGCATGGGCTCCGTGGGAGCCATGGAATCGGGGTCGAAGGACCGGTATTTCCAGGATGCGGAAGACGATCTTGCCAAACTCGTTCCGGAGGGAATCGAGGGGCGCGTTCCGTACAGCGGGGATCTTGCAGAAGTCGTACACCAGATGCTTGGGGGTTTGCGGGCTGCGATGGGGTACTGCGGGGCCGCTTCCATTCGGGAGTTGCAGGAAACGGCGCAGTTTATTCGCGTAACGGGCGCCGGACAGCGGGAAAGTCACCCGCACGATGTATTCATCACGAAGGAAGCGCCCAATTACAGCACCCGCCTCTGAGTATCCGCGCGCCGGGAGGCGCCCCGCCTTGCCTTATTTGCCGGAGTCTTTTTCGTGGACCGCATCTCTTCTCTCCGCGCCCTGCTCCGCACGTTGTCCGCGGATGCATTGTATCTGACCCATTATGCCCATGTGCGCTGGGCGTGCGGTTTTACGGGGTCGTATGGCGTACTGATCGTTCGCGCGGATGCGGCGCATTTCGTGACGGATGGGCGGTACCGTACGCAGGCAGGGGAGGAGGTCAAGGATGCGTCCGTCCATGTGATACGGCCCACGCAACGCGACGTCTCCGAGTACGTGAAAGCGGAAGGTTTGCTGAAGGACGTACGCCGGGTGGCGTATGTGTCGGACCGCCTTACGGTTTCCGCCCTTGAAATGCTGCAAAAGCGTTTCCCGGGCGTGGAATGGACAGGAAAATCCGGACTGCTCAATGAGCTTATGGCCCGTAAAAGCCCGGACGAACTGGAGCGTATCCGCGCCGCCCAGGCCTTGACGGGAGAAGTGTTCGATACCCTGAAGGAATGGATCCGGCCGGGACGCACGGA
>JANQSQ010000608.1 GCA_028283985.1 Rhodothermales bacterium
GAAGGATGGCCTGGAAATGGCGGTCGCGCGCCTGCTTGGCGGAGCCGCCCGCCGAATCTCCCTCCACCAGGTAGAGTTCCGATTCCTCCGGATCGCGCGAGGCGCAATCGGCCAGCTTTCCGGGCAGTCCGCCGCCGGAAAAGGCGCTCTTGCGCTGCACCAGTTCGCGCGCCTTCCGGGCCGCCATACGGGCCTGCGCGGCAAGGATCACCTTATCGATGATGATCTTGGTCTGGCGGGGATGATCTTCGAGCCACTGACCCAGTTTCTCGTTGACCAGCGTTTCGACGGCGCTCTGGACCTCCGAATTGCCCAGTTTGGTCTTGGTCTGCCCCTCGAACTGCGGCTCGGCCACCCGGACCGAAAGCACGGCGGTCAGTCCTTCCCGGAAATCGTCCCCGGACAGATCGACCTTGGCGTTCTTCGTCAGGTTGTTGTTTTCCGCGTACGCCTTCAGGGTTCTGGTCAGCGCGCGGCGGAATCCCGAGATGTGGGTGCCCCCCTCGTGCGTATTGATATTATTGACGAAGGAGAGGACGTTTTCGGTGTAGCCGGTGTTGTACCGCATCGCCAACTCCACGGGCACCTCCGCATCTTCCTCGGAGATATAAATCGTTTCCTGCTGGATGGCCGTACGGGTTTCGTCGAGATAATCGATGAACTCCACGATGCCCCCCTCGAAATGATATTCCTCGCGGCGCAGCGCTTCCTCTTCCTCGCGGCGGTCCTCGATACTGATGTGCACGTTGCGGTTCAGATAGGCCAGTTCGCGCAGGCGGCCCGACAACGTGTCGAAACGAAATTCCGTCTCGGTGAAAATATCCGGGTCCGGGAGAAACGTCACCTCGGTTCCGGTCTCTTCGCCGTCCTTAAGAGCGCGCCCCCGCTTTACCGGGCCCAGCGGCTGGCCGCAGGCATACTCCTGGCGCCATTCGTAGCCGTCCCTGCGCACGATGGCGGTCAGCGTCACGGCGAGGGCATTCACGCAGGATACCCCGACCCCATGCAGTCCGCCCGACACCTTATAGGTATCCTTGTCGAACTTGCCGCCGGCATGCAGCGTCGTCATCACCACTTCCAGCGCAGAGCGTTTTTCCTTGGGGTGCTCCTCCACCGGAATGCCGCGCCCGTTGTCGATCACGCACACGGAGCCGTCTTCATCGATGGATACCTCGATCCGGTCGCAGTACCCGGCCAGCGCCTCGTCGATCGCATTGTCCACCACCTCGTACACCAGATGGTGCAGGCCCCGGAGCCCTACGTCGCCTATGTACATGGCCGGGCGCTTGCGGACGGCTTCCAGCCCCTCGAGCACCTGGATGTTTTCGGCGCTGTAACCGGAGCCATCTCCAAAGCCGGCGCCATCTGCAAAGCCGGCGCCAGAACCGGAGCTGCCTTCAGAGCCGGGGCCGTTCCCGGCGGGCTTTATTACCTGGTCGGTTTCTTGATCGGTATGCATGAACCTGTTTGGAACTCGTAAACCGGATGATCGCGGGCCGGCGGGGACAGACCGCTGCGCCGGACAGAAAGGACATGGGTGGATATAGGGCCTGTCGGCACTAAGGCAGACAGACGCCCGTATATCCTTACAAGATACGAAATAGAGCGGTGGAATGCTCGTTTTACGCTTCCAGATACCGCAGAAATTCCTCGGCGCGCCACTGCATTTCCTCGTCCACGGAGTCGTCGCTGAAAACGGCTACGACATGGTACCCGTAGTGTTCGAGCAAATGCCGCACGCGAGAGGCGCTTTGCACATTCAGCTTGAGCGTGACCCGCGTTTTCCCGCCCGGGGTTTGGGGGCGCTCGCACACGACGGACAGGATGCGAATGTCGTTCTGTTCGATGGCGTGGACGAGTTGCGACATCGAGTAGCTATCCGGGTCTTCTTCGAGCGCCACAATGGCGCCGGCTTCCTGGGTGGAAAGCATCGCCGCGAACTGCTCGAATACGTCATTCCGGCGGATCAGGCCCTCGCAGCGGCCTGTTTCGTCCACGATGGGAAGGGTGGTGAGATCGTGCCCGACCAGGATTTTTGCAGCTTCGAAGAGGTGGGCGTCGGGCGGGACGGAAAGAGGGGCCAGATCGGGAACGCTGGCTATCTCGGCGTCCGGGCCCGCAGCGGATTCCAGAATATGCTCCTCCGGAACGATTCCGAGAAGCAAGCCTTCCGCATCCACCACCGGGAAATGCCGCACGCGCAACTCCATGAGAAGACCCAGCGCATATTCCGCCGTATCGCGCGGCCCAAGAGGCGGCGGCGAAGCCAGCATCATATCCCGGATGGTCGTTCCCATAGCGTCAGAGACCCGTTGCGTACCCGTCTGTATGGTCATTTACGAATAAGAACGGATAAGCGCAAGGGGTGTCGGAAAAGAGTGCTCGCCCCGATCACTGATGACGATGCAGCAATTCCGAATACGTCGGCAGCGGCCACAGACGCTCGTCCACCATGGTCTCCAGGCGATCTGCAAGAACGCGTACGGACTGCATCAACGGCTTGACGACATCGTGCGCATAGGCCGCGGCCTGTGTGGAATCGCCTTCCGGAAACGCTTCGAACCCCGAGGCCAGATCATCCGTCCCCGAAAGCAGCTCTTCGACGAGACGCCTCTTTTCGTCGAAAAGACGGGAAGAGAAGCCGGATTCGGCGTCCTTGCGCGTTTCCTCAACCACAACCGGAA
>JANQSQ010000587.1 GCA_028283985.1 Rhodothermales bacterium
ACGCCACGACCATCGAATGGTCGGCGGCCCCGTCTCCGCCTGTCGGGCACGGCAACTTCCACGACCTGCCGCAGGTGTACCGGGATCCGTACGAATACAGCCACCCGGACCATGACGAAGATTACTGGCCGCAAAATGCTCCGCCTGCCGAGGCGTCGGAAGATTAATGCGAGACCGGACTGCCTGCCGTATGTATGAAACCCGTTTGTGAACCCTGACCGCCATGCAAATTCCATTCACCGTTGCGCCCCGGCCCGATACGGGCGTGAACAATGCAAAGATCGGAGTGTGGCTTTTTCTCGCCTCCGAAGTCATGCTGTTCGGCGGGCTGTTTTCGGCATATATCTTCCTGCGCATCGGCGCGCCCGAATGGCCCGGCGAGATCGGGGGACATATGTACGAACGGGCTTCGGACATTCTGAACGTTCCGCTGGCCACGCTCAACACGATCATACTTATCGGGTCGAGCGTCACGATGGTGATGTCGTGGGCCTCCCTTGCGATGCAACGGTTCGACCGGTACCGGTTGTATATGGGCGTCACCATTGCGCTCGGCTTCGCCTTCCTGGTCGTAAAGGCCTTCGAGTACGGCGAAAAGTTCAGCCACGGGTATCTGCCCGCCGAGAACAATTTCCTTGCCATCTATTTCGTGCTGACCGGCCTTCACGGCCTGCACGTGATCGGCGGCATTATCGTCAACATGTACTTCATGTGGCCGGGCGCCCGCATGTGGAAGACGAACCCGAAACAATTCACGAACCGGATCGAGATCGCAGGACTTTACTGGCACTTTGTCGATCTCGTGTGGATATTCCTCTTTCCGACGATTTATCTGCTTTAACACGCCAGGCGCGCAGGCCTGGCCAACATACAGCGCATTATGAGCGAGCATTCTGTTGAGGAAATAAAAAAGCACGTACGCGTGTACATGCTTGTTTTTGGATCGCTGGCTGTCCTTACGGTGGTCACGGTAGTCGTGGGCTATCTTGAACTTCCCTTTGTGCCGGCGCTCATTGTCGCCTTGCTGATTGCGACCGTCAAGGCGGGGCTGGTGGCGGCCTATTTCATGCACCTCGTTTCGGAGGAGCAGGTTATCCGGTGGCTCGTCTGGCTGAGCCTCGCGTTATTGGTGGTAATGTTCCTTTTGTTCAGCGTGTATTACGTGGACCAGGGAGGCACGGAGATTTTCGGATTCTGACCATGTCGCTGAAGGCCTTCCATATCGTGTTCATCGTGGCTTCCGCGCTGTTGTCCCTGGGCTTCGGAGTATGGGCTCTTACGGGCAATGGCGCGTTGTCGGCTGCGGCTGCGGGAGTTGCGTTTCTCGTGGGCGCCGCCCTGGTTGTCTACGGTGTGCGTTTTCTGAAGAAGGTGACGCGTACGGGGTATATCGCCGGAGGTAAATTATGACAGGCTTCGTCCGTCGTATCGCTGTTTCCGCCGCAGTGCTTGGCTCTGTGTGGCTGGCGCTGCTTCCTTATACGGCTGCCGCTTGCGAGGTGTGCTGGGGCGCCAACGCTGTGGAAAATCCGACGACCCAGGGCATCAGCATGGCCATGTTGCTCCTGATCGGCGTAACGGGTTTCGTGGGCGGGGGCGTCGGGGCGTTTTTTATTCGCCTGCGCCGCCGGGCCCGGTTACTTGCCCGGGGCGAGGCCGTGATGACGGAAGAGGGCGATTTGCGCCCTGTGAAGTGAGACTTCGCTCGATGCAACGATGCATATGACAGCGCACCGAATCATACCATGAATGTCCATCCATCCGCCCGGCAATTCACATGTTAGAGTGGCTTGACCTCACGAATTATCTCGGACTGCCCGAGGCGGCGTCGGCGCACAGTGCGGAAATCGACGCCATGATGGGGCTGGTGCACTGGCTGATGCTGGTGATGTTCCTCATCTGGGCGCCCTTCTTTGTATATACGCTGTACCGATTCCGGGCTTCCAGAAATCCTAAAGCCGACTACTACGGTACAAAGTCGCACTTCTCGACCTACCATGAAGTGGGCGTGATCGTCGCGGAACTGGTGCTGCTTTTCGCGTTTGCGATTCCGACCTGGGCGACGCTCCGCGCGGAGGACAACTACCCGTCCGAGGAGGAGTCCACCGTCGTACATGTGATTGCCGAGCAGTTCGCCTGGAACATCCATTATCCGGGGCCCGATGGCGTGTTCGGGCAGCGGGACGTTCATCTGGTGGTCCTGCTAACCCATCCGATCGGTCTGCAACCCGAAGTCCGATCGTA
>JANQSQ010000589.1 GCA_028283985.1 Rhodothermales bacterium
GATATGGAGGCTGCGGCGTGAAATTCTCGAGCAACGAGGGCTTGCAATCACCGAAAAACAATCCTTAACTTGCCCTCGAAACTGTCCAAACAAACCCGATCATCTCAAAAAAAGCACTGATTGACACTAAACAATCACAGAATGGTCACAATAATTTGCATATAATTCCCTTCTCTTTGTATGTAATCCTCAACGATTCCACATAAAACTTGTAATGCCAACACTCTATAATCAGTCGTGGAGTAACGGGCCCGCCAGAGAGAGAGAGAGAGAGAGAGAGAGTCATAATAATTGGGGGAGGGGCGGCCGGGCTGAGCGCCGCCTATACCCTCAAGAAGCGTGGCGTCTCCCCCATCCTGCTTGAAGCCAACAACCGGGTAGGCGGACGCCTGGGCGGTGATCGGGTGGATGGCTTTTTCATCGATGAGGGTGCAGATTTCTTTTGCGCCTCCTACGATGTTGCTTTCCGCATATGCAAGGAACTGGAATTGCCGTTGATTCGCCCGAAAATGAAGCTCGGCTGGTACAGAAACGGCCGGTGGGTTACCACGACACCGGGTTTATCCGCTGGCAACCTTATCAGGAATCTGCCGGCAGCCAAGGCCTTGGGATTCCTGTCTCCCCATGCCATCGGGCCTGTCCGGAAGCTGTTGAGAGAAATATTCCGCCAATCGGAAGATCTGAATTTCGCCAGCGATAGCAGGATCGCCGAGTTCGACGGGAAGGAAAATTTTGGCAGCTACCTTGAAAAACTCGGTGTGTCCGAGTCCGTCAAGGTTACATTGGGAGGATTCCTGGAAATGACGATGGGGCGCATCGAAGACGCCGGCGCGGTGTATATGCGAACCTATCTGGCGGAAATGCTGCTGAAGGCCGATCAGATCTACGTGCCGGAGAAAGGCGCCGGCGCCCTTTCCCACGCCTTGGCCAATGCTTGCGGAGACATCGTTCGCACCTCGACGCCTGTACAACGCGTAATCATCGAAAATGGCGTTGTAAAGAGTGTGATTGTGGATGACGATCCTATCGAAGCGGACGCAGTCATCTGCGCCGTTCCCGCCCCGAAAGTGCCGTATATCATTCCCGACCTGCCGACTGAGATTCGCTCTACGCTTGGCAAGGTCACCTACTCGCGCGGGTGTCGAGTGGTGATCGGCCTGGATCACCCGCCGCTTCCTGCCGGATGGCATGGCGCTTTGTACCCGGAAGACGCGACTCCTCTTCTTTTGGACAGGTCGATCAACCTTCCCGCTTGTGTTCCTCCAGGGAAAAGCACTCTCGATCTGCTTGTCGGTCGTGATCGCGCCGAAGAACTTTTTCCGTTGGACGACGAGGAGATCAAGCGCCGGATGCTTCACGATGCACGACGAAATCCTCCTCCCGGTTCTGCTCTCCCAAGCGACGATGAAGGCATACTTACCCGCGTGTCCCGCTGGCGAGAGGCTGTGTGCATGGCGCATCCCGGCATGTTCACCGCAATAGCGGACATGCGGCGCCAACTCGGCCAAAACATAAACAATCTCTTCCTGGCCGGCGACTACATGCGGGTACCCTCGGTAAACGGCGCCTTGGCCAGCGGCATCGATGCGGCCCACGAGGCTGCTGAATTGCTCACGTCCGGGCCTGCCTGAACAGACCGCCCGGATGGTCGCTCCTGCGACGGGCGGGCGACAGGTGAACTCTCAGAGCATCGACCGGTTGCTTACGAGCGCGGCGGGAAGTGTCTCTTTCGCCATGCCCCGAAGTTATGTTGCGTCATTACGAGCGCAGGTACGACCAGCATCAGAAGCACGGTGGCGA